>RFHC01000200.1 GCA_003696505.1 Deltaproteobacteria bacterium | reverse complement strand
GACGAGAACTTTGGCGGTCTTCGGAGAGACGTCCAGGGTAACCATGTTTCTCTGGTCGTGAAGGTAGGGGAGGTAATCGCCGGGCAGGTATGCCCAGAGTTCTCCTCCTGGCTGAACGTTTGTCAGGCTGTGTCCCATGACCTCTCCGCTGAAGGAAGAGGCGTCGAGCTGGTCGTTTGCCGGGTTGGAGTCGACGGGGGCGTAGAAGGCGTGGAGAATCCCCCAGCCGTCCGCAACGTATGCGATGCGCAGGGGCTGGCCGCCTACGGTTACGTTATCGTAAGTGACGAGGGCAGGCGTCGAGTGCTTGACGGGGCCCAGTTTCCACGACTCACTGTAGTACCAGTTCCCGTCTTTGTCCTGCTTCGCCGTTTTCCCCCTGAAGGAGTTGATAAGGATTTCCAGCGATGTGAAGGGGGAGGTGCCGGAGTCCACTATTCCCACGTCAGCTGCGGAGATGTTCGTCGTGTTGAACTCCAGGAGTTCGCCGTATCGGTCGAAAATGAGGAGCCTGTTGTCGGCGTTCGGGATGAGGAGGGCGGAGTCGTAGTACTCGTCGCCCGGTTCTGCCGAGGAGAGGTTTGAGTTGTAAGACCTGAAGTGCCCCTTGAAGCCGGGATACTCGAAGGACCCGAGGAACATCTGGTTGTCCGACGTGGTGACGGGAGAAGACCGGATGAACTCCTTCGGGATGACGTCGTAGCGGAGGTTAAGGAGCGTGTTCAGGACGTATCTGACGGCGGCCGTGTTGATGGGAGTGGCGGTGACGGTCCCTCCGATGGTATCCCATTGTTTACATTTGTTCTTCTTCTTGTCCCATTTGACGCAAACCTTCGTTCCGCCGACGACCGTTTCCTGCACGTACTTGTGGCCTGCCAGGTAAACGACGTAACCCTTCGAGGGGTCGCCCTTGTAGTGGCCCGCCACGTACATGTCCCAGTTGTCTCCGTTCGTCGATGGTCCGGAGTACCCGGTGTCAAGCGTCCCGTCGCCGTACAGGTATCGGACGACGGTGCTGTTGTAACCGCTCCCTGATGGATAGGTCGCGTCGTCGATGGGGATCGCCTTCCAGTTGTGGATGTGACCCCCCTCGAGGTCGAAGGTCCAGTCGCCTATCTGCGTGTAGGGGCTCGTCGGGTCGTTGTAGTGGTACGTTATAGTCGTCCCGTTTTTCAAACCGTTTTTCGCTATCCCTGAGGAAGCGAGGAAGTGACCGTCCGGGTGCCACTCGAAGACCTCAATGGAAGCGCACTCGGCGAAGAGAGCATTGCCCCGGTCGAGGAAATCGGCGACTTTTTGAACGACGATCGTCTCGTCCGCCTCAGAGAGCGTTCCCGATGCCGTCCCGACGTAACTCTGGGAAACAGGATCCCACGTCTTGGAAGTGTATTTTTTCGACCCTTCCCAGTGGGGTGCCCAGAGGATGTTGTAGGGCTCCTCTCCGGTGTAGGGGTTCTGGTCGATTGCACCGTTGATGATGTCCTGGGGGGTGACCAGGTCATAGATGAGCCCCATGTAGTCGGAAAGGCCTGCGAGGACGAGGTAGTTCTGCAGGATGGTCACGTTTTTCCCCTCGTCGAGGAGGGCGATTTTCGGAGGGGTCCCCCTCATCACCCGCGAGACGGGGGCGATGAAGTCCCTCTGCGCCTCGTGGATGTTCACGTTTTCACCGTGCTCCGTGTTCCAGTCCGCTATGATCTGATCCACCAGCTGCTTCACGTCGTAGCGGGAGGTGTTGATGACGAAGGGGCCACCCTTGTATTCGATGATGTCCGTCGGTATGGCGGCACCGTCGCCGGCGTCGTTGATAACCGTCACCGGATACGCGGGAAATGGAGGGTCCCCCGTGTTCTTGTCAATGGAGAAGTCGACGGCGTCGGGGCTCGTCTTCTCCTCGTTGACGCACCAGTAGACGGTGACTCCCTGCTGGAGGAGCTTGTACACGAGACCGTAGGCTTCGAATATCCCGTTGTCTCCCTCAGGCTGATACTGGGAGTCCATCGGGATGATGTAAGAGCCCTCGGGGAAGACCCACTCTTTTACGGCCAGAGCCCTTCCCGGCATCGCGAAAGCGAGGAGGAGACTCATCAGGGCCAGGCCCGTTAAGACCCTTTTTATCGTGTCTTTTCTCAGCATGATCCATCACCTCCTTCAGTTGACCACGTTGGTGGTCTCGGCCCCCTGACCCTCCTGGTCCCGGTTGTTCGGGATGCCGCCCCTGTAGTGGACGACGGCCTCGATTACCTTGCTCTCTCCGCCGGGACCGGAGGCCACGGATTGAATCGTCACGTAGTCAGGGGGTGCGACGGCCGTGACCGTCACCGTGTAGTTGTAGTCTCCCAGTGAGGCGTTGTCGACGAGGACGGTGTTCACCAGGTCGTCGTTCCAGGGATACTGGGCGAGGAGGAGGCTCTTGGCTTCCTCTATCCCTGAGTCCGCCGCCTGGAAGACGTCTATCTCGCTCCTCAGGCTCGAGGTCAGAACGACCCCCGTAGAGGAGTAGTTGACGGCCATAATTCCGGCGAGGGTGAGGACCACCATGATGATGAGCGCCATCACCAGGGCCGACCCCCGCTGCGTCCTTTCTTTATTTGCCTTTTTCACCATACTTATCGCCTCCTTCAGAGGAGAAGGTTCCTCAGTTTCACCGTCGTCGTGTATACCCGACGCCGGTAGCCGTCGGGACCGAAGTTCCTCCCGTTTTCAACGCCGTTCAAACTGTAGGATGCGCCCTGCTCGGGATACCGGGAGCGGGCGACGATGGAAATCCGGACAGCAAGGATATTGCCCGGGTTGTTGGGTACGTTCCGCCAGGCATCGACGAGTCCGTCCAGGTTGTCGTCCTCTCCGTAGGCCACCTGAAGGTCCTCGATGTCCGCGGCCATGACGTCCCCGTTTCTCGACAGGAAGGGATGATTCGGGTCGGAGCTGTCGATGGAGTAGGTGATGTTTTCCGGGGAAACGCCGATGTAAGAGCCCTCCGGGACCTGGGCGGAGAGGTTGTTCTGAAGGGTTATCCTGGATGTCCCCGCGTCGTAAGAAGCAAAACTGTTCGTCTCGATGAGGTTCCTCAGCGGGTCGAGAATCGTCAATTCCGTCCCTGCAGAGACGTTTGAAAACTGGGTGACGTCTTCAACAGGCACGGAATTGGCGTTTGCTGCAGCGTCCGAACTGAGAAAGGTTGACGCCTGCAGGTTCGCGACGATTGTGAATGAATCGGGACCTCCCCCCGCGCCGTCGGAGATGCCCGTTATGGGCGAGGTCCCCGCGGGGACTCCGTATCCGGCCATCCGAACCTCCTGGGCGATGCGGGAAAGGGCGAGGGCGCCGCCTATCTGCATCGACGAGACCTGCTCCTGAATGGAGAAAGACTTGCTCTGCGACTGGAATGTGATGGATATGGCCGCGAGGGCGAGGCCGAGGATGGTGAGGGCCACGAGGATTTCCACCAGCGTGAACCCTTTTTCTCTTCTCGTCCGTTTTTTCATCTTTCTCCCCCTCACGCTGCTCTCTTCATCTGAAATGAGACGCTGTGCCACAGTCCGAGCCGGTCCTGCCAGTAAACCCACAGCGTTATCTCCTTGAGCGTCGAGGAGACGTCGTTGACATACCAGACGCTGTAATAGGTGACACCCTGATAGGTGTCCACCTGGGTCCCGGGCAGGGAGTTAAAGGTGCTCGTGTCGGGAGTGGTCCCGTTGATGCCGTCGGAGGTGGTTATCGTGGAGAAATCCTGGGCCCGGAAGTTTTCGAGCCTCTGCTGACCGATGAATGTGGCCTGGGCAAAGTAGTTTCCCGATTTGTTCGCGCTGATTGCCGTCACCTGGAAGAGGGCAAGTCCGAGGAGTCCGACGGCGAGGATAACGAGGGCGACGAGCACTTCCAGGAGGGTGAAACCTCCATTTTTCTTCCTCATTCTCTTCATCACCAGTTGCCCTCCACGGAGAGATTACCCGTCAGGGCGTAAACCGTGACGTGATACCGGACTCCCGACTCGGTGGTGAAGAAAATTTTGAAGTTGTCAGGGACGGTCCCCGTCAGGTACGACCCGCTGGGCATGATGGTTTTCGTCGTCGTCCCGCTCATTTTTGACGGATTCGTCACGGAGAGGTCGTCAGCTATGGCGTACACGTCAACCCCGGATGGGGCTTCCGCCTCGGATGACCCGCTGGGCAGGGCCGGGGAGACGCGAATCTCTTCGTTGTCGAAGTCGATGGTGAGAGTGTGGGGCTGTCTCGACTCGATTGCCCTGATTCTCGCACGATTCATGAGGCTGATGACATCGTAGCAGTAGGAGCGGATTCTGTATTTCTGGGCGAAGGTGCGGAAAGCGGGAAGTGCGATGAGCGCGATGATGGTGATGATGACGACGACAATCATCACTTCGATGAGGGTGAAACCGTCTTTTCTCTTCGCGTCCATTCCTTTTCCTCCCTGCCCCTGAGTGTGCAACGGTCGTGCCATCAGGGGTGAGTTTTCTATTTGTCCCTTAAATCAATGAGTTATGGTTCCCGCACCCGGAGAAGGTGCTCTCCGGGGATGCCCGAAATTAAAAAATTTAATGTCAGGGGTTAACTTTTTTAATGGGGTTTGCCTCACGAGAGTCTGGAAATTTTCTCTTTCAGTTTCTTCGCGAAGGCGGGGTAAACCCTTTCACACGATGGGAGGGCCTTATTCCTGAGGATGGGCAGAATCTCGTCGGGGAGTGGGGGAGAGAGGGTTGGTGCCTCTTCTCCCACGGGAAAACCCGTATTTTCTCTCACTTCATCGAGGGTGACACCGGGGTGGAGGGATTCCAGTTTCATCCTCCCCTCATCTCTGTCGAAGGAGAAGACGGCCAGGGGAGTGATGACCTTCGTCAGTCCCCCAACCCTCCAGGGATAGTCGTCCATTCCCCGGGAGGTGACGAAATCCACTTTATCGACGAAGACCCTCTTCGTGTGGTTGAGGGTGAAAAGGACCGTCCGGCGGGACATGTAGTAGAGCATGGCAGACCCGGCCCCTCCGGGGAGTCTCACCTTCGGACGGGAATAATCGCCGATGCAGGTAAGGTTGATGTTTCCCTTCCCATCTATCTGCGCTCCCGAGAGGAAGAAAAGGTCCAGTTTTCCCCTCTGGGCAAGGTCGAAGAGCTCTTTCGAGCCCTCGGTGATGGGGGCTTCCTCGTCTCCCAGGACGATGAGTTTTGCCCGGGGTGCGTGAGTGTGCTTCGCCAGGAGCGTGCCCAGGAGAGGGACGGGAGACAGTGTCCCCACCCCCGTGATTTTTCCGTCCTCTACCTCCCGGGAGATGAGGTAAGCCATGTATTCTTCGACGGTGACTTTCTCTTCAGGGAAGGGCACTCTCGACAAACCTCCCGGAAACGTTCTCCCGGTATTCTTCCTCCGAGAGAGAGGTGACAAACTTATTAATGTAATCCATGAAATTATCCGGTGTTTTTGATTGATTTACATAAATTTTTATGTGTTCTTCGTCGACAGGGTAGTATCCGGGACAGAGTCCCGGATGCGCTCCCTGGGGTGAGGGGACGACGTAGTCGACGTGGAGGGCGGAGAGGAAGGTCTGGCCCCTCTTCGCGACGAAATCCTCATCGTCCACCACCTCTTCGACAGTTGCGATGACCACGTCAGAGGCAAGCGCCGCGACCCTGTGCGCTTCGGTCCCGAAAATCACGAGATTTCCCTGTCGGTCCGCCTTTGCTCCGTGAATGAGACAGTAGTCGGGTCTGATTGCGGGGACGACGGGAATTTCTTTGCCGGAATAAGGGTCTCTTACTTTGACGAAGTCTCTCCTGATTTTCTCGTAGTCCGTTCCGTGGAGACCGTGGACGGGCATGAAGGGGAGACCCATGGCCCCAGCCTGGAGCCCGGCGAGAATGCCCGGTCAGGTGTGTTCCAGCGTCTCGATGGTCCCCTCTTCGGCCGCGCGCCTGAAATTGGGGGCGAGACCGAACTCTCCGAGAGAAATCTGGGGGAATTCCGCCTTTGCCACGCAGCCTGCGCCGATGAGCATGTCCACGTTTATTCCCCCGATAGGGGAGACGACGACGTGGAGGTTTCTCTTCCCCTGGCGGATGAGTTCCCGCACGAGGGACATGGGGGGTGCCGACATAGCGCCGGTCACCGCGACGACCGACCCGTCTTCAACGAGGGAGACCGCCTCTTTCAGGGATACGAATTGTGCCTCTGCGAAGGACATTCCCCTCCTCCGGAAGTGGTGCTCGGGGCGGGGATCGAACCCGCACGGGGATTACCCCAGGGGATTTTAAGTCCCCTGCGTCTGCCTGTTCCGCCACCCGAGCTTTTCAGGTATAGAGTTTAAAACAGCGAATCCGGAGGGGCAATCCCTTTGTTTCCTGTGGGGGATGATGAAGGGGAAATAAAAAATGGAGGCGGCACCCGGATTCGAACCGGGGAATGAGGGCTTTGCAGGCCCCTGCCTTACCACTTGGCTATGCCGCCTTC
>RFHC01000199.1 GCA_003696505.1 Deltaproteobacteria bacterium | reverse complement strand
CTGAGGGGGCAGTCAGGAGCGCTGCGTACAGGGCGCTCATTTCTTCCGGGGCCGCAAAAGAGGGGGACCTTCTCTCCGGACTGAGGGACCCGGACGAGGAGGTGAGGTTTTCCATCCTCCGCGAGATTGCGTTCCGCCTCCCTGGAAAAGAAATCCTAGAGAAAGTGGTCAGCCAGGTTGAGGAAGACCCCTCGCCCGGCGTGAGAATCCTCCGGGCGCTCGTTGCCGGTCTGGGGAATTTGGAGAACCAGATTCCATCTCTGAGGAGGGGCCTATACGATGGCGAGGAGAGGGTGCGGGCGGCATCTGCGCTTTCCCTTGCCCTTCTCGGTGATGAGTCTCTGGCGGAGCACCTTTTCCGTGAGGATTCGTATTCGAACCTGAGGGAGGCGGTCGTGGAACTTTCGAAGGACCCCGCGCTGGGACCTGTGGTCGACGAGGCCCGGAAGAAGGGTGAGCATGCTCCCCTTGAGTTGGGGCTCATCCTGACGGACAGCCTCTACGCTTACGCGGGGAAGGTGGCCTCGGCCGTCAAGGAGTCACTCGACCCGTCAGAGAGGAGGAGGGCGGTGAAGATTCTCTCTCTCATGGGCGCGAAGGAGCACACGACGGTCGTCCTCTCTGCGATGAAGCGCGACCCCGCCCCTGAAGTGAGGATGGAGGCGGTAGAGGCGGTGGCGTCCCTCATGGAGGAAAAAGACGCTGTCACTTCTCTCGTCGTGGCCCTTTCAGACCCCGCCACCTCCGTTCGCTGTCGGGCGGCGGAGGTTCTCTCGCGCTTCGTTACGGAAGATTCGGTGGCGGCTCTTCTCCACTGCCTCGACACGGCAGACAGAGAATTCAGGGAGTCCGTCACGACGGCCCTCTCCCGCATGCTCGCGCGAAACCCGGACAGAGTAAAGCTCCTCCTCGGGAGCGTCCCCGAGGAAAAGACGAGAAAGATAGGGCTCATCTGGCTCGTGGGCAAGATGGGGGGGAAGGGGAGCATCCGGTTCCTCACGGAAATGCTGGAAGACCCTGACCACGACGTGAGGGCATCTGCCGTTGGAGCGCTGGCGAAGTTCAAGAGGCGGGAAGTCTTCAACAGGATTTCCCGGCTTCTGAACGACCCCAACGAGAGGGTCAGGGCGGCGTCCGTCAACGCCGTGACGAAACTCGCCTTTCCGGAGGCGGAAGAACTTCTGGAGCAGGCGCTCCTCGACGTGGACGATTTCGTGAAGATGAGGGCCGCTGTCGGCCTCGTCAGGCTCAGAGGAGCGGAAGGTCTGGAGCGGGTGAGGGAAGCCGGGAAGGGAGACGCCGTCTTGAAAGACGTGTGCCGGGCTCTCGAGTTTGCCCTGGGGATAACCCATGACTTCCGCGTGGGAGACCTTCGCTGGGGGAAGCAGATAGTGGCTGAGTTCAACGACCTTGATGCGATGCGGGAGGCCGTCACCTCTTCTCCTTCGGAGGAGGAGAGGGTTCACGCGCTCAGGGTCCTCGCTCTCCTGGACGCCGAGGGGAGCAGGGCAGTTGTGGAGTCTGCTCTCGAAGACCCCTCCGGGAAAGTGAGAGAAGAGGCGGAGAGGATTATCAACCGTTAAGATGGAGTGGTTCACACTCGTATACCGTATACTCGAGTATCTCTTCCTCGCTTACTTCCTCTTCTACAACTCCCTCCAGTTCTTTTTCCTCCTCATCGCAGCCGGGAAGGTCCGGAAGAGGGTGGCGGGGAGAGGCTTCGAAGACCTGGACATCCTTTACGATTCGCCTTTCACCCCTCCCATCACGGTCGTCGTCCCGGCCTACAACGAGGAGAAAACCATCGTCGAGTCCGTCACCTCGCTCATGAAACTGAGATTCCCCCGGTACGAAATCGTCATCGTCAACGACGGTTCCACAGACGAGACCCTCCGTGTCCTCAGAGAGGCATTCCTGATGAGGAAGAAAGACATAGACTACGACGAGTCGCTGACGACGGCCCCCGTCCGCGGGTATTACGAGGCGATGATTCCCCTCCCTCCGAGAATCACAAGGTTTGTCCTGATAGACAAAGAAAACGGGGGAAAGGCAGACGCGCTGAATGCGGGAATCAACGCATCTCTGTGCCCCTTCTTCGTCTCCATCGACGCCGACTCGATAATCGACGAGGAGGCCCTCCTCCAGGCTCTCAGGGAGATGCTCGCAGACGACGACGTCATCGCCGTGGGAGGCCAGGTGGCCGTGCTCAACGGGGCCGAGGTGCAGGAGGGGAGGGTGGTCAGGAGAAACCTTCCCCGGAGCCACCTCGCCCGTTTCCAGATGGTCGAGTACATCCGGGCGTTCACCATCGGCAGGACGGCGCTTTCACACCTCGGGTCCCTCCTCATCATCTCCGGGGTCTTTGGAGTTTTCCGGAAAGAGTTCGTGAAGAGAGTGGGGGGGTACCTGACCCGGTTCGCCACGCACAGAATCGTCCGGGAGTACTGCGGGGAATCGGCCGAGACCGTCTGCGAGGACATGGAGATCGTCGTCAGGCTCCACCGGTACCTGAAGGAGATGGGTCTGAAAAAAAGGATAAGCTACGTACCCCATCCCCTCTGCTGGACGGAGGTTCCGGAGGATACGGGAAACCTGGGCCGGCAGAGGAACAGATGGCACCGCGGCCTCATCGAGACTCTCTCTTTTCACCGGAAGATGTTTCTCAATCCCGAATACGGAATCGTGGGGCTCTTCGCCTATCCCTACTTTTTCTTCTTCGAGTACCTGGGGGCTATCGTGGAAGGACTCGGCTACCTGACCCTTCCTCTCCTCTGGTTCCTCGACAGTTTCAACACGACCTACTTCGTTTCTTTTCTCCTCGCCTCTGTGGGCTACGGGACCCTCATTTCGGTGGCGAGCCTCTTTATCGGGCTCTGGCCCGAGGTCCTGAGGGAGAGCGACTTCTCCCACGCAACCCTCATCCGTTTCGACAGGGAGAGTGACGCCCTCCTCCTCGTTCTCTACGCTTTCCTGGAGAACCTCGGTTACCGCCAGCTCAACGTCTTCTGGAGGGTGAAGGCCACTTTCGATTACTTCCGCGGGAAGAAGGGGTGGGAGAAGTTCGACCGCATAGGTTTCGGCTCTTCCGGGAAAGAGGCTCTCGAGGGGAAGAATTGAAATAAAATAAAAGGAAAAAGAGGGAGGGAGAAACATGAGCAGGCTTAAAGGGAAGAAAATCGCCATCCTCATCGAAAACCTCTATCAGGAACTCGAATTCTGGTATCCCTATCTCCGCTTCAAGGAGGAGGGGGCGGAGGTGACCGTCGTGGGGACGGGAGCGGGTGAGTACGCGTCGAAGCACGGTTACCCCGCGAAAGAGGACGTCCCGGCGGATAAGGTGAAAGCCGAGGATTTCGATGCCGTCGTCATCCCGGGCGGATATGCACCCGACATCATGCGGAGGAATCCCGAGATGGTCGACTTCGTCAGGGACGCTGCCCTCAAAGGGAAAATCGTCGCCGCCATCTGCCACGCGGGCTGGATGCTCGCGTCCGCCGACGTCATCAAAGGGAAAGAGGTGACGGGCTTCTTCAGCATAAAAGATGACCTGGTCAACGCCGGCGGGCTTTACGTTGATGAGGAGGTCGTCCGGGACGGAAACATCATCACCTCCCGCGTCCCCACCGACCTTCCCGCTTTCTGCAGGGAAATCATTAACGCCCTGACCGAGTGAATCTTTTCAGCAGGGAGGCCAGGTCCCCGGCGCGCGGGATGAGCATGGGGACCTCCTCCCTGTACCTTTCGTACTCCGCTCCGAAAGCTCTGAGCAGTTTCCTCTCCTCCAGGTGAGCCCCGGCGACGAGGTAGACCGAGAGGACGGCGTTCGTCACGACCGTCCCCTCCGTCAGCCTCCGCGACCAGAGGAAGAGGAGCCCTCCCAGGTACCAGGGATGACGGACGAGGGAGAGGACACCGTCTCTTTTGAGCGCCGGTTTTTCCCTCTCACCCCTCGCCTGGGAGAT
>RFHC01000198.1 GCA_003696505.1 Deltaproteobacteria bacterium | reverse complement strand
TGCACGGGTAGGCGCCGAGCCTCATGGTCCCCCCCAGGTTCTCCACCTCCTTCTGCTCCGGCATCAGGTCGATGACGGGGTAGGGCGTATCCGGGTCAAATTCCCTCGAGTTGGCACCCTCCATCCCGCACATGGACCGGGCGAACTCGATGACCGCGACCTGCATCCCCAGACAGATGCCGAAAAAGGGTATCCTTTTCTCCCGGGCGAAGCGGGCAGCCAGTATCTTCCCTTCAACCCCCCTCTTGCCGAATCCTCCGGGGACGAGGATTCCGTCCACCCCCTTGAGGAGTGGGTCAGCGCCGCTCTTCTCCAGCTCTTCCGAATCGACGTAACGGAGAGAAACCTTCACGCCGTTGGCTATTCCCCCGTGAACGAGTGCCTCGTTGAGGCTCTTGTATGACTCCCTGAGGTTGACGTACTTCCCGACGATGGCGATGGTCACCTCTCCCGAGGGATTCTTCACCTTCTCCACCACCTCCGTCCACCGGGAGAGCTCCGGGTCTCTCGTCCAGATGTTCAGCTTCTCGACGACCCTGTCATCCAACCCCTCCTGGTGGAAAACGATGGGGACCTCGTAAATGCACTCCACATCCGGGGCTGTTATGACGCTCTCGACGCTCACGTTGCAGAACAGCCCGATTTTCTCTTTTATGTCCCTCGGAAGTTCCCTGTCGGTGCGGCAGATGAGGATGTCCGGCTGAATACCGATTTCCCTGAGCTTTTGAACGCTGTGCTGGGTCGGCTTCGTCTTCAGTTCTCCCGCCGTCTTGATGTACGGGACGAGGGTCACGTGGATGTAAGCCACGTTCTCCTTCCCCTTCTCGATTCCCACCTGCCTGATTGCCTCAAGGAAGGGGAGCGATTCGATGTCGCCCACCGTCCCCCCGACCTCGACGATGAGGATGTCGTAGCCCGTGCCGGCCCGGTAGATAACCCTCTTTATTTCGTCGGTGATGTGCGGGATGACCTGGACCGTCCCGCCGAGGTAATCCCCTCTCCTCTCCTTCATGATGACGGAGTAGTAAATCTTCCCCGTCGTGCAGTTGTTTTTTTCCGACATCGTCACGGAGGTGTACCTCTCGTAATGGCCCAGGTCCAGGTCGGTCTCCGCCCCATCGTCGGTAACGTAGACCTCCCCGTGCTGAAAGGGATTCATCGTCCCCGGGTCAACGTTGATGTACGGGTCAAGCTTGAGGAGAGTCACCCTCAGGTTTCTGCTCTCCAGGAGGGCCGCAAGCGACGCTGCTGCCAGCCCTTTCCCGAGGGACGACACGACTCCGCCTGTAATGAAGATATACTTAGGCTTCACCTTCCCCTCCCTTTTCTCTGAGTATCCTCTCCACCTTTTCCACGTCGCCCGGCACATCCACCCCCACGGGGTCATAACCGGATTCGATGACGCGTATTTTCATCCCCCCCTCGAGCCACCGGAGCTGTTCGAGAGATTCGGCCCTCTCCAGCCTCCCCAGGGGGAGAGAGCGAATCCTGTCGAAACACGATTTTCGAAAAGCATATATCCCCACGTGTCTCAGGAATCCCCGAAATTCAGCATCCCGGTGGTAGGGAATAGGAGCGCGGGAAAAGTAGAGCGCGTTCCCCTCCCCATCAACCACCACCTTCACCACGTTCGGGTCCTCAAAGTCCTCCCTGCTCGAGTTTCTCGCTGCCACCGTTGCAATTTCGTGCCTGCCCCGGCGAAACGAATCGATGAGTTCCTCCACGAGGGACGGCTCAATGAGGGGTTCGTCTCCCTGAAGGTTCACCACCACGTCCCAGTCAAGGTCCCGGGAGGCTTCCATGACCCGGTCTGTCCCGGAGGGGAGGTCTGACGGAGTCATCACAGCAGTCCCTCCCGCCTCACGGACACACGCGGCAATTCTCTCGTCGTCCGTTGCCACGACGACCCCTTCTATCCCCCTCGTCTCACTGGCCCGCTCCCACACTCTCACCACCAGGGGCTTCCCGAGAATCGAAACGAGAGGTTTTCCTGGGAATCTGGACGAACCGTAACGGGCAGGTATCACGATTCCCGCCTTCATAGGGAAAATATTACGGGAAGAGCGGTGCCTCATCAAGGGCGGTCTTCTCGTCAAACCCGAACATCACGTTGAAACACTGGACCGCACTCCCCGATGCTCCTTTCACAAGGTTGTCCACTGCAGATAAAAGGACCAGAAGGCCTGCCTCTTCCCTGAGCTGATATCCGATGGCACACAGGTTCGACCCGGCAACGAACTTCGTCGAGGGGGATACCCCCTCGCCGAGAAGGAGGATGAAGGGCTCGCCATCGTAAATTTTCCTGAATGCCTCTCCCACATCTCCCGGACCCGCCCCCTCCTCGAGGGGAGCGTAGATGGTGGAGAGGATTCCCCTCACCATCGGCGCGAGGTGAGGGACGAAGGTAACGGTCACCTCCCTGCCGACGGACTGGCTGAGGACCTCCTCAATCTCGCCGTTGTGCCTGTGGCGGGGGAAACCGTACGCAAAGATCCCCCCCTCCACCTCGGGGTAGTGAAAGTTCAGTTTGGGGGCCCTGCCGCCTCCGGATACTCCCGTCTTGGAGTCGGCCACGATTCCCTTCGCCTTCACGACCCCCTCCCTGAGGAGCGGGTAAAGCGGAAGGATGATGGAAGCAGGGAAACAACCGGGCGCTGCCACGATGCGCGCGTCCCTGATCGCGTCCCTGTTGAGCTCGCACAGGCCGTAGACGGCTTCTCCGAGAATGCCGGGCGCAGAATGCTCAACGCCGTAGTTCTCCCGGTAGGCCTCGGGAGACCCGTGCCTGAAGTCAGCGCTCAGGTCAATGACCCTGACGCCCGCATCGAGTAGCCCGGGCGCCACCTTCATGGATACCGTGTGCGGAAGAGCGAGGAAAGCAGCGTCTATTCCCTTCGACGGGGCGTCATCGATGGACACGAGCGGCCGGGGGAAGGGAGGCGCAAAAGGGAACACATCTGTCAGTTTTTTCCCCGCGTACTGCTCGCTCGTGAGGAAAACCACCTCCGCTCCCGGATGAACAGAAATCCTCCTGTAAAGTTCCAGACCCGTGTATCCGGTTGCGCCGTAAATTCCGACCCTGACCATTGCCACGCTCCTCCCCGAGTCAGGAAAATAAAAAAGGGGAAGGTTCCCCTTCCCCTTGATG
>RFHC01000197.1 GCA_003696505.1 Deltaproteobacteria bacterium | reverse complement strand
GGCGCCCATGCCTCCGAAATTCATTTACACGGATGAGCAGGGCGCCGTGAAGGCCGCGGAGGAAGGGTCCCTCTGGTCACAGCGAGCTTCCCTCTTTGAGGACAGGAAGGCGAGGCGGGTCAACGACCTGGTGACAATTCTCGTGACGGAGAGTACGAAGGCGGAGAAGACGGCGACGACTGACGCCGAAAGGGACTCGTCTGCGGACTTCGGGGTGGACGAGGCCTTCGGACTCCCTCTTGACCTCGGCTTCAAGTGGAAGGACGGTCATCCCTTCATCCCCTCGGCGAAGGGGAGCGCGAAATCGACCCTGAAGGGGAAGGGGACGACGACGAGGGAAGGGTCGGTTGTGGCCACGATAACCGCCAAGGTCGTGGAGGTCCTTCCCAACGACAACCTCGTCATCGAGGGGAGGAAGGAGGTCCTCGTGAACAACGAGAAGGACATTCTCGTCGTGAAGGGAATTATCCGCCCGGACGACATCTCGGATAAGAACACCGTCTATTCAGAGCAGGTTGCCGACGCCCAGATATTCCTCGTGGGGAAGGGCGTCATCGACGACAAGCAGTCGTCGGGGTGGCTCGTCCGCTTCCTCGATAAGGTGTGGCCCTTCTGAGGAAAAAGGAGGCTCGAGGAGATGAAAAAGGTGACGGCACACGCGGTACTCGCGTTTCTCCTCATCATCGCCGCGTCTGGCACATCCGTGGCTGAGAGGATAAAGGACATCGCCCGTTTCTCCGGGGTCAGGGAGAACGCTCTCATCGGTTACGGCCTCGTCGTCGGTCTCAACGGCACGGGGGACAAGGACGGGGCTTATCTTTTCCAGCCCATAGCGAACATGCTCACCCGTCTGGGCGTGACCGTTTCCCCCTCCGACGTGAAGGGGAAGACGAAGAACGTGGCGGCCGTCATGGTGACGGCGAAACTCCCGACCATGGTAAAGCCGGGAACGAAGCTGGACGTCCTCGTATCATCAATAGGTGACGCCAAGAGCCTCCAGGGGGGGACCCTCCTTCTGACGCCGCTGAAGGGTCCCGATGGGAAGGTCTACGCCGTCGCGCAGGGGCCCGTATCGGTGGGCGGATTTGCCGCCGGAGGAGGGGGAACGAAGGCGGTGAAGAACCATCCGACGGTGGGCCGGATTCCAGAAGGGGCAGTGGTGGAGAGAGAGGTCCCCGTGAACCTCTCGGCGAGGACGACCCTCCACCTCCTTCTCTCCAGGCAGGACATCACCACGGCTGTTCGCGTGGCGGAGAGAATCAACGAACACCTGGGAGGAGACTTCGCGAAGGCGGAGACACCCTCCACCGTTTCGGTGAAGGTTCCGGATAAGTTTCAGGGAGACGTTCTCCCCCTCATGGCGGAGATTGAGCAGATTGATGTCTCCGTCGACGTGCCGGCAAAGGTGGTCGTCAACGAGAGGACCGGCACCGTCGTCATCGGCGAGAACGTGAAAATCAGCCCTGTTGCCCTCGCTCACGGAGGCCTCACGATTCAGATAAGCACGGAGTATGAGGTGTCCCAGCCGCCCTCCTTCGCTCCGAAGAGCGCGGAAACGGTGGTGGTCCCGGAAAAGAGCGTCACAGCCCGGGAAAAGGAGGGTCACCTCGTCCAGGTCAGGGGAGCCACCGTGGGTGAACTGGTCAGGGCGCTCAACGCTCTGGGCGTAACCCCTCGTGACCTGGTTGCCATCCTCCAGGCGATAAAAGAGGCCGGGTCTCTCAGAGCGGAACTGGAGATCATATGAACCTGAGGTACGACATCCTTCTGAACCTGAACAGGCTTGACCCCGTCTCGAGGGGAGAGGCGAAACTCTCTCCCGAGAAGGTGGCGAAGAAGGTGGAATCTCTCTTTCTGAACGAACTGCTCAAGGTGATGCTTCAGGAGACCTCCTTCGGGAAGGAGAGGGTCTTTTCGACCTACATGCCGATTATCACGTCGCAGGTGGCCGATTACCTGGCCGGAAGAGAGACGGGAATGGCGGAGATGCTTTTGAAAAACCCTGTTTTTCGGGAGAGCCTGGAGAATACGCTCTCACGACTCGGAGGATTGAGTATTAAGAATTCGTCTCCTTCTGTCGATAAGGTGAATGAAGAGCAGGAAACCCGCGCAGGAGGAGCAGAAAAATGAAGATTACCGACAGCGGAGGCGTAAGGCCCCCGGAACTGCAGAAGAGCGAGTTCGGCAGAGAGAAGGCAGCGGTGCGGGGTGAAAGGGAGGGGCGCGACACAGATTCCGTCACGCTTTCCGAAAAGGCGAGAGAAATCAGGCGGCTGCAGATAGAGGTGAGCAAGATTCCAGAGGTGAGACCTGACAGGGTCGAGCGCGTGAAGAACATGATTCTCAACGGAACCTACCAGATTCGTCCTGAAGCTGTGGCTGAGAAAATTCTGGAAGAGATATTCACCTTCTCCCGGAGGGTATGAGAGTGAAGGAACTCGTGTCCATCCTCGAGGAAGAACTCTCCCTCTTCGACACCCTCATAGAGCTCATGACCGTTGAAGGCGAGGTCGTGGGGAGTCTCGATGTGGAGAGGATTGACGACCACCTGAGGAAGAAGACGGAACTCATCGAGAGGATTCGAGCCCTCGACGCACGGCGAGAGGAGATTCTTTCTCGAGAAGGCTGTTCGGGGAAATCCCTCAGGGAAATCGCCCGTCAGTGGGGCGACGATGAACTGAGCCGAATCGCGAGGGAATTTCGGGAGAAAATCGAAAGAGTGACGGAACTGAACAGAATTAACTCCCTCCTCATCGAAAAGTCCCTTCTTTACGTGTCCTCCTCATTTCGTTTCCTCCGCGACCTGGGGGTGAACCCGAAAGCGCGCGTTTCCGTGGAGGCATAAGTGGGCGTCTACAGCCTCTTCGACATAGGGCGGAACGCCCTCGTCGCGATGAGGACGGCTCTCGACGTGACGGCTCACAACGTGGC
>RFHC01000196.1 GCA_003696505.1 Deltaproteobacteria bacterium | reverse complement strand
CCCGTCACGTCATGGAAGCCGAGGAGGAGAGCCCCCGATTCCGTCACGGCGCTGAAGAGGCGGGAGCAGAATTCCGCCATCCCGTAAGACCCGTGATAGGCATCCGCCAGGGCGCGCATTTCCTCGAACATGTCCAGTTCCCCGCAGGAGGCCCGGCTGTCGGTGCCGACGCCGAAGAGGATGCCCGAATCGACGACTTCCGTCACGGGGGGGTACCTCCCCGAGAGGAAACGGTTGGACCGGGGGCAGAGGACGAGAGAGAATCCCTTTTCCCGGAGACGCGAAACGTCTTCAGCCGTGAGGAAAGTTCCGTGAACGAGGATGGCTCCAGGGGGTAGCACCTCTGCCACTTCACCGACCATGTCCTCCCCCAGCGGTGAGAACTCATCTAGCGAGAGGCCGAGGGGTTCGTAAATTCTCTCTTTCAGGGGGCCTCCCCCCGTCCGGAGGAATTCCACCTCGTCCGCCGACTCGGAGAAGTGAACCTGGAGCGGAAACCCTTTCCCCTGCGCGAAGGCAACGGCCCTTTTAAAGCACTCCCTCGTCGTCGTGTAGAAACTGTGTGGAGAGAGACCGGGCCGGACGAAGGGGTCGTCTACCGGGAGGGATTCTGCCATTTTCTCCGCTTTCTCTGCCGTTTCCTCCCACCGGTCCCGGGAAAGACCGATGACCTCGAAAAAAGCCCTCACCCGTATCCGGGAAGCGGCGTACTGTCCCGGGACGGCGTAAGATATGTCCCCGACGAGGGAAACTCCCCCCACCGCGCACTGTCTCAGTGCTTCCGACGTTTCCCTCACCAGGTCCTCATCCGAAACCCCTATCCTCCATCCCATTACCTTGAGAATCCACCCGGAGAAGTCTTCCCTCCCCTCCTCGCCGAGAGGGGGAATGCAGAGGTGGGTGTGCGCGTTAACGAGTCCGGGGATGACGAGAGAATCGGGCAGGTCCACTTTCCTCGTGCCAGCCGGAGCGAAGAGTTCCGCCCGGGCCAGCTCACCGGCAAAGAGGACCCTGCCGCCGGAGACGAGGAGCCCGCCGGGAGAGAAGAGGCGCCTCCCCGAGGCGACGAGGTGAGGCGCCGCAAAAAGCAGGTTCCTTTCGGTCATGATTTCAGTCTGAGGATATGTTTACGAATTCGCGACCTTGAGCGACTTTATCCTGTTCCTCTCGTCCACGAAGATGAGTGCCGGCTTGTGATTTGCCACCTCCTCTTCGTCGTAGACGGAGTAGGAGCAGATGATAATCAGGTCCCCCTTCGAGACGAGCCTCGCGGCCGCACCGTTCAGGCAGATGTCCCCCTTTCCTCTCTCCCCCTTGATGACGTAGGTGGAGAAGCGGGCACCGTTGGAGATGTTGTAAATGTCCACCTGTTCGTACTCGACGAGACGGGCGGCCTCCATCAGTTCCTCATCGACGGTGATGCTCCCCTCGTAGTTCAGGTCCGCATCGGTGACGGTGGCACGGTGGATTTTCGACTTGAGCATGATCCTCTTCACTTGTCTTCCCTCCCTATAACGACGTTATCGATGAGCCTGGCCGGGCCGACAACGGCGGCAACCGCGATGACGGCCGGCCGGTCGATTCTCTCTATCACTTCAAGGGTCTCGGCGTCGCGCACCTCGGCATACTGAAGCGCAACTCCTTCCTCGGCCTCTATCATCTCTCTCACGGCATCCCTGATAACCCGGGCGTCCTTCTCCCCCTTCTCGTATAGCTCCCTTCCCCGGAAGAGCGCCCTGGAGAGGACGAGAGCCTTCTCCCTCTCTTCAGGGGACAGGTAGACGTTTCGGGAGCTCATGGCGATGCCGTCTTCCTCCCTGACGAGTTCCCCGGGTACGATTTCCACGGGGAAGTTCAAATCCTCCACCATCCTCTTGATGACGAGGAGCTGCTGGTAGTCCTTCTCCCCGAAGACGGCGAGATGAGGGCGGACGATGTTGAAGAGTTTCGCCACAACCGTGGCGACTCCCCGAAAGTGACCGGGCCTGAAATCTCCGCAGAGCCCTTTCGACACCTCCGTCACCTCGACGAAGGTCTGATACCCGGCGGGATACATGTCCTCCGGCGAAGGAGAAAAGAGGATGTCCACGCCCTCCGCCTCGAGTTTTGCCCTGTCCCCCTCCTCGTCCCTCGGGTAGCGTTCGAAATCCTCCCCCGGACCGAACTGGGTGGGATTGACAAATATGGAAACGACGACGACATCGGAGAGTCTCTTCGCTTTCCTGACGAGAGAGAGGTGAGCCTCGTGAAGGTATCCCATGGTGGGGACAAACCCGATTCTCTTCCCCTCCATCCTCAGCGCTTCCGCTCTCTCCTGCATCTGCCGGGGAGACCTGATAACCTCCATCACTTCTCCTCCAGAAAGAAGGTGTGCTCGCTGTCCGGGAATTTCCCTTCCCTCACCTCCCGGGCGAACTCCTTCACTGCCTCCTCAACGACGGGGGCGAGTTCAGCGTATCTTTTCACGAACTTCGGTTTGAAGTCGAGGAAGAGCCCGAGAAGGTCGTGCATGACCAATACCTGTCCGTCGCAGTAGGGACCGGCGCCGATTCCGATGGTAGGGATGGAAACAGACTCCGTTATCTCCTCAGCCACCTCCGACGGAATTCCCTCCAGGACGAGGGAAAATGCGCCCGCCTCTTCTACAGCTTTCGCGTCTTCCAGGAGTCTCTTCCGGGCCTCTTTCTCCCTCCCCTGAATCCGGTATCCCCCCATGCGGTGAATCGACTGAGGCGTCAGTCCCACGTGCCCCATGACGGGGATGTCGCAGGAGGTAATTTTCCGTATCGTCTCGAACATGGTCACTCCCCCCTCCAGTTTGACAGCCTCCGCGCCGCCTTCCTTCAGGAGGAGGCAGGCGTTCTCGACGGCCTTCTCGGGGGAGACCTGGAAACTCATGAAGGGCATGTCCGCAACGAGGAATGCCCGCTTCCTCCCCCTTGCGACGGCCGAGGTGTGCCTCACCATGTCGTCCATCGTCACGGGGAGAGTCGTTTCGTATCCGTAGACGACGGTCCCGAGGGAATCGCCCACGAGGATGACGTCGACGAGGGGGTCAAAAATCTTCGCGAAGGCGTAGTCGTAGGCCGTTATCATGACGATTCTCTTCCCCTCAGCCTTCATCCTCTTCAGGTCGAGGACCGTAATTTTCTTCATCACACTCACTCCTCCAAAAAAAAGAGCCTTCCAGACGGAAGGCTCTCACGCTCTCGTATCTCGAATCATTCCTCTGTTAGCCAGTTTCGACCCTTCGCCGCGCTGCCTTCCGTCTCGGTCCAGTTATCTGGATCCAAGCGGTATGTAGTGCTGAACCCCCTTCTTGATGTTTTTTATTTCCTTTATTATATGCTCAAGATCCCTCTTCGATTCAACAAAATCTATCTCCGACGTGTTGACGACCAAAAGCGGCGTTTCCCGGTAGTGGAAGAAGAACTCGTTGTACGCGTCGGCGAGTGCCTTCAGGTACTCGAGGTTGATGTTCCTCTCGTAGGGGTTATTCCTCTTCTTTATCCGGGCGAGGAGCACCTCCGGCTTCGCCTGGAGGTAGATGACCAGGTCCGGTTTCGGCACATTCGCGCCGAGCAGCCGGTAGAGAGACTCGTAGAGCTTCAGCTCGTCCTCCTCCAGGTTGATGTACGCGAAAATCTTGTCCTTCTGGAAGATATAGTCGCTCACGACGTTCTGCTCGAAGAGGTTTCCCTGAATCAGTTCCCTCTGCTGGCGGTAACGGGAGAGGAGGAAAAATATCTGCGTTTGAAAAGCGTATTTCTCCCTGTCCTCGTAAAACCTTTCCAGGAAAGGGTTCTTTTCGGCTTCCTCGAGAACGAGGCGCGCCTGAAATACCTTTGCCAGCTGGCGGGCAAGGGAGGTCTTCCCCACCCCGATGGGACCTTCCACGGCCACGTAGCGGGGCTTTTCCTG
>RFHC01000195.1 GCA_003696505.1 Deltaproteobacteria bacterium | reverse complement strand
TATCCCTGGCCGGGTGCGACCTCTTCCTCAACGTTGCAGGGGGGTGGAAAATCGTCGACACCGGCGCGGACCTGGCGCTGGTTTCCGCCATATTATCGGGCGCTCTCGACGTCCCCGTCCCGTCAGGTTTTACCTGTTTCGGCGAGGTCGGATTGGGAGGAGAGGTCCGGACGGTTCAGATGCCGCTCCAGAGGGTGAGGGAAGCGGTGAGGATGGGGTTCACGAAGGTGGCGGTCCCGCACTCCTGCGCGCCGGAAATTGAGGAGTTAAGCCCCGAAATCGAAGTCGTTCCCGTAAAGGACGTCGCTTCGCTGAAAACTCTCCTCTCCCCGGCGAAAGGGTGAGATAACGGTGGGATACAGGAGGAAGGACCACTATTACAGGAAGGCGAAGGAGGAGGGATACCTCTCCCGGGCGGCATACAAGTTCAGGGAAATCAACCAGAAGGTCCGCATCGTGTCTCCGGGGGACAGAGTCGTCGACGTGGGCTGTGCGCCGGGAGGGTGGTCGCAGGTCCTCCTCAAGGTCGTGGGGCGGAACGGCTTCGTCGTCGGAATCGACATCCTTCCCGTCTGCAGGGTGAGGGGGGAAAACTTCGCCTTCCTTCACATGGACGTGGAAGACCCGGAGTGCCCGGAGAAAGTCCTCTCCCTCACGAGGGGGCCCGTCGACGCCGTCGTTTCCGATGCGGCCCCCAACACGACGGGAGTGAAACACGTGGACCACGCCCGGTCCGTCGCTCTCGTAGATGCGGTCCTCACTTTCGCCATCCGCGTTTTGAGAGAGGGAGGGAATTTCCTCGCCAAGGTCTTCGACGGCCCTGAGACGAAGGAACTGGAAGAAAAAATGCGGAAGAAATTCAGGAAGGTTCGGAGAATAAGGCCCGGGGCTACAAGGAAGGAATCCTTTGAGGTATATTTAACGGGTATCGGATTCGTCGGGGGAGGGAGCGAGGGAGAAGGCGAGAGGGATTGATGACTGTCAGCGAAGTTTTCAACTACATCGACGCCGACCTTCAGCGGGTCGAAAAGGCTCTCATGGATAACCTCTCTTCTGAGGCGTCCCTTATTCCCGTCGTGGGAGAGTACATCACCCGGTCCGGGGGAAAGAGATTTCGTCCCGCCGTCCTCATCCTCGCGAGCAGGGCCCTCGGCTACCGGGGGAAGAGGATGGTCACCTTTGCCTGCGTGACGGAGTACATGCATACCGCTTCCCTCCTCCACGACGACGTCGTCGATGAGGCCCCCGTCCGGAGGGGGAACCCGTCGGCGCACACCGTCTTCGGGAACAAGGTGAGCATCCTCGTGGGAGATTTCCTTTTTGCCCGTGCCTCCGAACTGATGGTCAGGGACGGAGACCTGGAAATTCTGAAGATATTTTCCCGAACCCTCGTTCACCTGACGGAGGGGGAGGTGCTCCAGATGACAAGGAGCACGTCTCCCCGAATTTCTGAAGACGATTACCTGAAAATCGTGTTTCACAAGACGGCGTCCCTCATCTGTGCCGCAAGCGAGACGGCTGCGGTGATTTCCGGCGCAGACGGGCGGGTGCGAAAGGACCTTTACGCGTACGGCGAGGCGGCGGGAATCGCCTTTCAGCTCGTGGACGACATTCTCGATTACCTCGGATACGAGGGTGCCACGGGGAAGAAAAAGGGGACGGACCTGAGGGAAGGGAAAATCACCCTTCCCGTCATTCACGCCCTTTCGAAGATGGGCAGGAAGGCGAGGTCGGAGACCGAGAGGCTTCTGAGGAGGGTGGAAGACGATTCCGTCGTTGAGGAGCTCATCGCGCGTGCCATTGAGATGGGGGGCATCGATTACACCAGGAAGAGGGCCGAGGATTTTGTCGCCAGGGCGGTGGAAAAACTCAATTCTCTCCCCGCCGGGAAACCACGGGACGGTCTCGAAGCGCTGACCAGATATATCGTCGAACGGGACAGGTAATGTCTCCACGGGTAAAGGTCTTTCCCGGTGAAAAGGCCGTGGAAGTGCCGGAAGGTTCTTCTCTCCTCGAGGTCCTCGTTTCCCTCGGGTACTTCGTCGAATCTCTCTGCGGGGGGAAGGGGGCCTGCGGGAGGTGCGTTGTCCAGGTCATTTCCGGTTGTCCCCCGCCGGCGGGGAAAGAGAAGGAACTCCTCCCGGAGGAGGCCCTTGACGACGGCTACCGGCTCGCCTGCCTCGTTTCCGTCCGGGACGACATCGCTCTCAGAGTCCCCGAAGCACAACCGCTTATCCCCGATTCCTGGACCCAGCCTTTTGAGGAAGACGAAGGCTCAGACACTCTCAAGATGCTCGGGTCGGGAGGATTCTGCTTCCTCACGGGAGACACGAAGATTTTCCTCGGGCGTGTCCCCAACGCGCCCGTGGGAATTGCCGTTGATGGCGGGACGACATCCGTCGAGGCTCTGTTCGTCGACCTCTGGACGGGAAAAGTCCTGAACCGTGAAGTGAGGTTGAACCGTCAGTCGGCAGTTGGAGCCGACGTAGTGTCGCGCATTCACTTCGCTCTCGCTTCTCCCGAGAACGCCGTGAAGGTGAGGAAACTCCTCATCGACACCATCAACGAGTGCATCAGTTCGTTCCTCAAAAAGAGCGGTCTCCGTGAGGAGGACCTTGTCGCCCTCTCCCTGTCGGGGAATAACTTCATCGTCTACTCCTTCCTGGGAATGGACCTGACCCCTCTCTCGCGGCATCCCTTTGCTCCTCCCTTCGAAGAGACGCTGACATTCGACGAGGAAGGTCTCCTTCCCATGAACAGGTCAGGCCCCGTCATCCTCTTCCCCTCTCCCGGGGCATTTGTGGGAGGCGACGCCGTTGCGGGGTCAGTTTCCGTCGGGCTGGAAGGAGAGGGGAGTCCGGCGATGTTCATCGACGTGGGGACGAACACGGAAATCGTCCTCAGGGCGGGGGAGGGGGTTTTCGTTTCGTCGGTCCCCAGCGGAGGGGCATTCGAGGGAGCGTCGATAAAGTGCGGGATGATGGCCGTGGCGGGTGCGGTGTCGGACGTGTCCTTCGAAAACGGGGTCAGCCTCACTGTCGTGGGAGGAGGGGAAGCGAGGGGAATTTCAGGCAGCGGTCTGATTTCCCTCGTTGCGTGCCTGCGAGAGGCGGGGATTCTCGACGAGAAAGGGACTTTCCTCTCCCGTGCAGATGCCCGGGGGAAGGTGCCGGAGAGGTTTCTCTGGAGGCTCTCCGAGATTGAGGGAGAGAGAGTCTTTCTCCTCACGGCGGGGGAGAGGGGGAAACCCCCCGTCTACCTGACCCAGGGAGACGTGAGAAACTTCCAGACGGCGAAAAGTGCCACGCGGGCAGGAATCGAAATGATTCTCAAGCGTGCCGGCCTTTCGGCAGAGGAAGTTGAGAGGATATATCTTGCCGGGTCTTTCGGGAGAAGCGTCAGTGAGGATGCCCTCGTGAAAACGGGGATGTTTCCTCAGGCTTTTCGGGGAAAGGTCCGGCGTGTGGGCAACGCCTCTCTCAGGGGAGGGTACAGGGTTCTCACGGAGAGAGGGTTTCTCCGCCGGGCAGAGGCGTTTTCCCGTCGGATGACCGTCGTTACCCTGGGTGGCGAGAAGGATTTCGAGGAGATATTCCTACGCTTCCTCGACTTCTGACGACTCCTCTTCTGAAAGGAGAAGGTCAATTCTGTCCAGCCTCGGCCCGATGATTCCGATGAGCCCGACGCACAGGAGAGCTATGAGTCCGAGTCCGACGGAAAGGTAGGGGTTGATTTTCTTCGGCGTTCCCCAGAAGACGATGATTCCGTACACGCAGATTCCGATGAAGACGGATGCCACCAGGTTGAGGAGGAACTGATAGAGCATCCTCTTTCTTCTCAGCTTCATCTCCTACCTCCCTCCTTAAAATCAGTCTACGGATTTCACCGTTTTCTGTAAAGAACCTCGTCGATGGTCTGGTGGGGCATCGGCTTCCTGTCGTTCGGTTGTTCCCTGCCTCTGTTGTTCAGACGCCCGGCGGTTCTGCCTTTCGGTTGCTCATCTGCCCTCAGGTTCGGCGCTTCGCTTCCTCCGTGGCCCTGTTGCTCCATGCTTCGTGGATCGGTGCCTCGGATGCTCCGAGCCTGGGTGGCTCAGGGTTTCGTGGTCCGGTTGCTCCTCTCCTTGCCCATTCACCTATCCTTCACCACCACCACGGGCGTGTGACTTTCTCCCGCCCGGACGAGGGAGACCCGAATTCCGAAGGCGGATTCTATCGTTTCTTCCGTGAGAGCCCTGCCGGTTTCTCCCTGAGAGACGACCTTCCCACCCTTCAGGAGGAGGACGTCCTGCGCGTGAGCGAGGGTGCTCCCGATGTCGTGGGAGGTGACGACGACGGTCTTTCCCCTCT
>RFHC01000194.1 GCA_003696505.1 Deltaproteobacteria bacterium | reverse complement strand
GGGGGGGGACTTCATGAGTTACACAGGCGTTGAGACCTACATCGCCCTCGACAGGGGAACGTTTACGCCGTAATTCCCGCACACGCGAGAGCGTAAGCCCGCCTGCAGCTGCTGGCGGGCTTTTTTTGTTTTTCCCGTCCCTGTATAATATACGATGATATAATTTTTTCTGATAAATAGGAAAAGTTATCGGAGGGAGAGATGAGAGGGAAACTTTTCTCACATGTCTCGGTCTTCCTTCTTTCTGCAGCAACTCTGGCACTGACCCTTTCCTGCGGCGGGGGAGGCGGAGTCTCGCCGTCGCCGGGAAACCGGGTAACGGTGACCACCGACGCTGACTGGGCGGCATATCAGGTCGGGTCCGGTCCGTGGACTGTCGTTGCGCTCTCAGGCGGGTCATTCTCCTTCGCCCTTGACAGCTCGGGGAAGTACGGGGTGGCGCTGCACAACCCTGAAGGACCGGGTTCATCTAATGACCCCGACGTCGTCATCTATCAGGCATCGAAGGAGGAGACGACGAGAATCACGCACGTCTTCTCCCTCTATCAGGAGTCGGGGGAGGTGCGGGGCTCGATTTACAACCTCGGGGTCAATGAGGTAGCTTATCTCTATCTCTTCGACTTCTCTTCAGGTCCCCACTCGAACGGGGGCAGTTACGACATCATCGACACGCCCGCCGTGACGACGGACATCATCGGCGTCGCGCTGAACGTGTCGAACCAGCAGAATCCCGTCCCTCTCAGGGCCACGATTCACCGCGTCGACGTTCCTCCCATTTCTCAGGGGCCAGTCACAGAAGACTTCGATTTCTCCTCAGGTGCTACCTTTGACCTCGTCCAGAGGTCGGTTTCCGTCACAGGCGGGTCGGGAGAAGTTCTCATCGCTTCGAAAAACGGGACCGTCGTCTCTCTCGGCGACACGCAGGCGGGATATTTTTACGCCGCTGACGTAACTGACCCCCAATCCAGCCAGATTGAATCGGGCGACCTCTACGTCTTCCACGGGTGGGGGAGCGCCCTTCCAGGGAAGGAGTTTTTCCGGACCTACGACGCGACGGGAGACCCGGGCAGCCTTGACAAAAACATAAACGAGATAGCTTCCTTCACAGGAGGAACACCCTCTTCGAGCGTTCCCTATCCGGAGTATACGGGACTTTCCTACACTCCCTCGGGGGTGAGCCCCGAACTTCGGGCCTTCCTCATCAGGCAGGACCAGACGCAGGGAACGAACTTCGTCCGCTGGGAGGTGTACATCAGCACGGGTTGGCTCGATACGAACACGACCTATCAGGTGCCCGACCTGTCGATGTTTAATACGTTTCCCACATCGGCGACTTTCCAGAACGGGTATCAGGTGGACTGGACCGTGAGCGCTTTCATGTCGAGCGCCACCATCCAGGAGATTATCGACGTCGGCGGAGACCCGGAGTATAAGATTTCCGGTCTCGCAATGGACGTTGCTTTCAATCAGGGGAGTTTCACCCCGTAGGAGGGCAATCGTCCGTTTGACCCCGGCGAAAGTTGTGATAAAATTTTCCCCTGCAGTGGGGGAGTAGCTCAGATGGGAGAGCGCCGCGTTCGCAACGCGGAGGTCGAGGGTTCGATTCCCTTCTCCTCCACCATTTTTTTCTCTCCCGCCGTCAAGGCCTTTCCTCTTTTTCCCCCGAGGGGTTTCCTGAGACTCCGGCATGAACCCGGGTTTTCTTCCTTAGCGCCATCTTTTCCGCGACCGTGAGGGCGACGAAGAGGAGAAATCCCCCCGCGTGGAGGAGAAGATTCGGGTAGAGGAGTCCGAAGGAAGCGGCAGCGAAGAGGAGTCTCTCCAGGAGGGAGACCGGTTTCAGGTGGTATCCCTCGAAGAAGACGGCGAAGGAGTAAAGCCCGATGGCGGCGGCAACGGCCGTCTCCACGGCGAGAGCGTGGTTTCCCTCGAAGAGGATGGGCGTGTAGACGAAGAGGAGAGGGATGATGTAGAGACCCTTGGCAAGCTTCCACGACTCCATTCCCGTCTCGAAGGGGCGGGACCCGGCGATTCCCGCCGCCGTGTACGCGGCGAGGCAGACGGGGGGAGTGACGTTGGCGTCCTGGGAGTACCAGAAGATGACGAGGTGAGCTGCGAGGAGGCTCGTCCCGAGCATCGTCAGCGCGGGGGCGGCGAGGACGGCCAGGACAATGTAGGATGCTGTCACGGGGAGACCCATCCCCAGGATGAGCGAGGCCAGGGCGATGAGGACGATGGTGAAGAAGAGGCTCCCCCCGGAGATGTCCTGGATGAGCATGGAGAACTTTATCCCCATCCCCACGAGGAGGACGATTCCCACGATGATGCCCGAGCAGAGGAGGATGACGCCGGTGGTGACCATGTTTCTCGCCCCCAGGTCGAGGGCCTCGAGGATATCCCGCAGCGACATGCGCGTCCTTTTGTTGAACCAGGAAGAGACGACGATGGCGGCGATGCCGGCGCAGGCGGAGAAGGTGGGCGTAAACCCGTAGATGAGAAATCCCATGAGGACGACCACGGGGATGAAAAACTGCCACCCCTCCTTCAGGACCTCCTTCACCTTCGGAATGTCTTCCTTCTTCGTCGGCTGAAGGCCGATTTTCTTCGCCCTGATGTGGACGAAGAAGGCCACCGTGAGGAAGTAGAGAATGGCGGGGATGAAGGAGACGGCCACGATTTTCAGGTAGGGAATCTGAGTCCACTGGCTCATGATGAAGGCGCCCGCCCCCATGATGGGGGGCATGAGCTGTCCTCCCGTGGAGGCGGCGGCTTCCACGGCGGCGGCGAAGCGGGGGGAGAAGCCTGTCCTCTTCATCATCGGGATGGTAATCGACCCCGTTCCCACGGTGTTCGCCACGGCGCTTCCCGAGACGCTCCCCATGAGTCCGCTGGCGAAGACGGCAATCTTTGCCGGTCCTCCCACGCTCCTCCCCATGACGGCGGTGGCGAGCTTGATGATGAAATCTCCCGCCCCGGACTTGATGAGGAAGGCGCCGAAGAGGACGAAGAGGTAGACGAAGGTGGAGGAGATGGAGGCGATGGTCCCGAAAATCCCGTCGGGGACGAAATACATTCGGTAGAGGAGCCGCTCCAGCGTGACGCCGGGGAAATTCCAGAGCCCCGAGAAGTATTTCCCCAGGAAGAGAGCGTAGCTGAGGAAGACGAGTGCCAGGATGGGGATGACGAAACCGGAGGTCCTCCGGGTTATCTCGATGAGGATGACGACGGAGACGGCGGAAGCGATCAAGTCAGGGAGGATGGGCACCTCGTTTCTCGCGTGGAGCGCGTTCTCGAAGAGGACGAGGTAGACTCCGCAGGCCACGGCGAGGAGGGCAAGGATGAAATCGAAGGGGAGGGTCTTCTCCGGGTACTTCTTCGACATGGGATACATGAGGAAACCGAGGAAGAGAATGAAGGAGAAATGAATCGCGTTCCGCCAGATTTCCGGGATGAGCCCGAAGGTGTTGACCCAGAGGTGGAAGAGAGAGCAGAGAATTCCCACGGCGGAAACGACCCGGGATGTCTTCGGCCCCAGGTGACGCTGAACGGTGATGACTTCGCCGCTTATGTCTTCCCTCACGCTCATGGAGGGGCTGCCCCCTTTCCAGGGAGTGAGGGGACGCCCCGAGAGGCGTCCCCTTCAGGTCTTTCCTCCCTATGCTAGACCAGTCTTCTCAGTTGGGAAGGAGCTCTTTCGGGATTTCTATCCCCTTCTCCCGGTAGTATTTCACCGCGCCCGGGTGGAGGGGCACCGGGAGCCCGAGAACGGCGCGCTCGAGTTTGATTGCCTTCGTCGCCTTGTGAATGTTGTGGAGGAAGGGGAGGTTCTCGAAAATCGTTTTCGTGATGAGGTATACCGTTTCCTCCGGCAGGTCGGGCCTCACCGCCAGGAAGTTGGGCTGGGCTATGGTGTTTACCGGTTTGTCCAGGTGAGGGTAAGTCCCCGGAGGAATGACGTAGCGGTTCCAGACAGGGTAGGCATTCCGCACCTTCTCGAGCTGCTCGTCGGTGAACTCGAGGATGACCACGTCGTCAGC
>RFHC01000193.1 GCA_003696505.1 Deltaproteobacteria bacterium | reverse complement strand
TCCTCCTCCCTGAACGCGTTCGTCTCGGTGTGGTCCAGGTTGAGGACGCCGAAAACCTCTCTTCCCCACTTGAGGGGGACAGCCATCTCGGAGCGGATATCCTCGTGGACCATGACGTATCTCTCGTCCTTCGTCACATCTCCCACGAGGACCGGCCTCCCCTCTTTCGCCACCCATCCCGTGATTCCCTCGCCGAGCTTCAGCTTCACGGCCTCGTCCACTCCCTCGGGAAGCCCTCTTGCCGCCCTTATGTGAAGGGTATCGGTCTTCCGGTCCACGAGGATGACGGACCCGGAGGTGGCCCCGAGAAGTTCCACCGCCTGGTCGATGATGACCTTAAGGAGGGTATCCAGGTCGGAGGTGGCGTCCATGACGCGGCTCACCTCGTAAATCGCCTTCAGTTTCCTCGCCTTCCAGGAGAGTTTCTCGAACATGACGGCGTTTTTCATCGCCACGCCCGCCAGGTTCGCCATGACCGACATGAACTTCATGTCGTCGGAGGTGTATATCCGCCCGTCGACGGGCGTGTCCGCCGTGAGAAACCCCCTCACTTCCCCGTCGATGACGATGGGCGCGGCGATGAACTCCTTCACTCCGATTTTCTCCACGATGTTCCTGACCCGGTCGTTTTCGAAATCCTGAACGGAGATGAGGATCGGGTTTTTCGCCCTCACGATGGTATCGACGACCTTCCCCTCTGCTTTCAGCCTCAATCTCCTGAAGAGGCGGAGGTAGACGAGACCGGCGCCGGCAACGGGCTGGACGTGCTCCTTCGACTCGTCGAAGAGGAAGAGGACCGCCCGGGAAACGTTCATGATGAGGGGGACGGCGTTGACAATCTGCCTCAGCGACTCCGTCAGGTCGCCCGTGAACAGGGCCATGGCCCGGCTGATTTCAAAGAGAGCCGTCGTGAGTTTGGCGGAATCGACGGCCCCGCGGAGGGCGTCCTTCTCCTCCTTCCGAAATATGACGTCCCTCAGGACTTTCAGGGGACCTGCCACTGCTCCTCCTTCACTCGCCGAGGAGTTCCCTGATTTTCTCCTTCAGCTCGCTCGTATCCGACGACTTGACGATGTAGGCGTTGGATGCCCAGGTGGAGAGGTCCTGACGAAACTCGCTGTAGGCAGTGAGGAGGATAATCGGCACGCTCCGGTCCTTCTCCCGGATTCGGTGGAGAACCTCGATGCCGTCCATGCCCGGCATCTTCAAATCGAGAGTAATCAGGTCAGGGCGGAACTCCTCGAACTTGGCGAGAGCCTCCTCCCCGTCCCTCGCCACCTCAACTTCGTAGCCGTCGTCAGAGAGCTCTTCCTGATAGAGGAGGCGGATGTTCTCCTCGTCGTCGACGACGAGAATCTTCTTCATTCCAGAACCTCCTTCTTTTCTCCCCACCGCTGGGTGACTCCTCCCTTCACCCCCAGAGATTCGACGACCCGTCCCGCGAAGAAGTCAACCAGTTCGTCCACCGTCCGCGGCCTGTGGTAGAAAGAAGGTGCCGCGGGCATGATGGTGGCGCCCGCCTGGATGAGGGTCTCCATGTTCCTCACGTGGACCAGGTTGAGGGGAGACTCTCTCGGGACCAGGACGAGCGTCTTCCTCTCCTTCAGACAGACGTCCGCCGCCCTCTCGATGAGGGTCGTGGAGATTCCCGCCGCAATCCTCCCCAGCGTCCCCATCGAGCAGGGGACCACGGCCATCGCGTCCGGCGGGTTCGACCCCGACGCGAAGGGAGAGGAAAAGTCGTCGGGCCTGGCTATTTCCACCTCTCCTCCGCACCGGAAACACCCCCGGAGAAACTCCTCGTAATCACCCGCCCCGTCTCCGGAGCACCCCTCGTCCCGGAGGATGCCGAGGGCCGTCGCCGATGCGCAGACAGTCACTTCCTGCCCGAGCGATACGAGTTTCTCCACCACCCGGACGCCGTAAACGGCGCCGCTGGCACCCGTTAAAGCGACGAAAATTCTCATGTCTCAACCACTTATTAACAGAATATCAAGAAAAGTGAACAGGCAAAAGGAGATACTCACGTAGCCGTTCACCGTGAAAAAGGCCACATTCACCTTCGAGAAGTCGTCCGGCTTCACCAGCGACTGCTCGTAGGCGAGGAGGATGGCACAGAAACCGACGCCCACCAGGTAGAGCCACCCGAGAGAAAAAACGCGGGCAACCGCGAGGAGGAGGAGCACCGTCACGACGTGGAAAAGCCGAGAGACGAGAAGGGCTCTGGCTGGACCGAGGACGCGGGGGATGGAGTAGAGCCCCTCCCTCCTGTCGAAGTCGATGTCCAGGAGCGCGTAGATGATGTCGAACCCGGCCACCCAGAACATGACGGCGAAGGAGAGGAGGAGGATTCCCGGGGAAAATGTCCCCGTCACGGCAATCCAGGCCCCGAGAGGGGCTGCACCCAGGGCGAGGCCCAGGACCAGGTGGGAAGCCCAGGTGAACCTCTTCGTGTAGGAATATCCCACGAGGACCGCGATGAGGAGGGGTGAGAGCTTGAAGCAGAGAGGGTTGAGCTGGTAGGCCGCAAATTCCAGGAGGAGGAATGAGACGATGATGAGCGCCCACGCCTCTTTTCTGCTCACTTTCCCTGAGGGGATGTGCCTGTCCTTCGTGCGGGGGTTCTTCGCGTCGATCTCCGCGTCGATGACACGGTTCAGGCCCATGGCCGCCGTCCTTCCACCCACCATGGCGAGGAGTATGTAGAAGAGGGTCCTCCCGTCAGGAAGCCCTCTCGCGGCGATAAATGCCCCCGCCAGGGCAAAGGGGAGAGCGAAGACGGTGTGGGGAAACTTGACCAGGTCCAGGTAGTCCCTCACCCGGCGGATAACCATCTCCTTCTCCTCTCCGGCGGTCTTCCCCTCAGAGGTCGTCAAAACCGTACTCCTTCCACTTCCTCGTGACCAGGTCGCGAATCTCCGGAGCCATCTCGATGACGTCGGGCCACTCCCGCGTGTGTCCCTCTTCCTTCCACTTCTTCGTGGCGTCGATCCCCATCTTCGACCCGTAGTGGGGAAGGGGAGAGGCGTGGTCAAGCGCGTCGAGGGGACCGTGGACGATCATCGTGTCCCGCTCGGGGTCGACGTTGTTCCCGATTCGCCAGATCACCTCCGAGATGTCCTGGACGTTCACGTCTCTATCGAAAACGACGATGAACTTCGTGAACATGAGGAGACCGATCCCCCAGATTGCGGACATCACCTTCTTCGCGTGGCCCGGATACCTCTTGTCGATGGAGACGAAGGCGAAGTTGTGGAAAATCCCCTCCACGGGGAGGTTGATATCCACCACTTCGGGGAGAATCTTCTGGAGGAGCGGGAGGAAAATCCTCTCCGTGGCCTTCCCCATGTAGCAGTCCTCCATGGGGGGTTTCCCGACGATGGTCGCCGGATAGACCGGGTTCCTCTTCCGCGTGATGCAGGTGACGTGGAAAACGGGGTAGTCATCGGCCAGGGAGTAGTATCCCGTGTGGTCCCCGAAGGGGCCCTCCCGCCTCATCTCTCCGGGGACGACGTATCCTTCGAGGACGAACTCAGCGTGAGCGGGGACGAGGATGTCCGACGTCTCACACTTCACCAGTTCCACAGGCGCGTCCCGCAAGAACCCCGCGAAAATCATCTCGTCCGTGTCCTCGGGGAGAGGTGCCGTTGCAGCGTATATCGTGGCCGGGTCGCACCCGAGGGCGACGGCTACGGGCATCTTCTCCCCCCGGGCAGCGTATTTCCGGTAGTGATGGGCACCGCCCTTGTGGACGTGCCAGTGCATCCCCGTGGTCCGCTCGTCGAAGACCTGCATCCGGTACATCCCCACGTTCCTCACCCCCGTGTCGGGGTCCTGCGTGAAGATGAGGGGGAGGGTGATGAAGGGTCCCCCGTCGCCGGGCCAGGTCTTCACGACGGGGAGGTCAAAGAGGTTAATCTCATCCTCCTTAACGACGACCTCCTTGACGGGGCCCGCCTTCACCGTCTTCGGGACGTAGTCGGCGAGCCTCTTCAGCTTCGGGAGCATCTTTATCTTCTCCACGATTCCCGTCGGAATCTCCGGCTCGATGATTTCCTTCACCCGACGGGCAATCTCGTCGAAGGAGTTCACACCGAGAGCCCTCTGCATCCTCTCCATCGTCCCGAAGAGGTTCATGGCCAGGGGAAACTTCGCCCCCTTCACGTTCTCGAAGAGGACGGCCGGGCCTCCCCTCTTCACCAGACGGTCCGCAATCTCCGCAGCTTCCAGGTGGGGGGAAACTTCCTCTTTCACCCGGACGAGTTCTCCCCTCCTCTCCAGGTCGGCGATGTATTCCTGCAGGTCCCTGTAGGCCATTTCTTCCTCCCCTCGGGCAGGTCCGATTCAGTATAGCACGGCCTCAGGCGGGAGATTTCACCTCTTCCAGAGGACCCTCACGTCCCCCTTCCGGACGGTGACGCGGAGCTGGTCCAGGAGCTCTGCGAGGGGAACGGCATACTTCCGGGAGGTCCCGATGAGCTGCCGGAATTCCGACACCGTCAACTCTTCCTTCTCCCGGAAGTGACTCCTCACCTTCTCGGCCACCGATTCGACCACCTCCGCCGAGAAGTAGAAGTCCCTGACGCGGTGTGCCCTCCCCTCCCTCACGAGCCTCCCGAGAAGGTTCCGCACGTCCCTCTCGGGAATTCCCGTCTCCCGGCTTATCTCCGCGGGCGTCGGGCCTTCCACTCCCCTGGACTCAACGCACCGGGCAATCATCTCCAGAGATGTCTTCTCCTCCTTCCTCACCGCGGGGAGATAGCCGGCGGCTCCCTTCTGGACCTTCCCCTCCCTCGCCAGTTCCCGGAGAGCGAACTCCAGAAGGGAACGGGGGAAACCCCTCACTCCCCCGACCACTTCCCCGGGGGAAAAACCGTCCCGGGAAGGCTCCCGCCGGTTGAGCTCCTGAACTCGTTCGAGGACGAGTTTCTTCCCGGCCTCCACCTCCCCTGCAGGGAAGACCTGTCCATCCGGCGAAATGACGAGGACACCCTCTTCGACCAGACCTCTGACCGCCTCTTCCACCCTCTTCCTGCCAAGTCCCGTCAGGCAGGCGATTTCCACAACCGTTATCCCCTTCTCAGCCGACTCCCTTACGGCCGTCTCGACCCTCTCCCTCTCATTCCCTCCCATGAGAATCTCAAGGGGTGCCGGAGAAGAGCGCGCGGGGTTCCTCGCGGGCGGCCGGGGATTGAGGACAACTCCTCCACCGACGGTGTATCCGAAGTTCTCGAGGCGCCTGTATCCCCTGAGGATGAACCTGAGCCCCCCGATTAAGGGAAGGGGCTCGTCGAAGCGGACCCTGGCGTATCCCCCCTCACCGGGGGGAATTTCCCTCTTCTCGTAAGGGTAGACCCGGCACTCCACCCGCGCCGTCCCACAGTGGAGTGTGAGGCGCTCTCCGTAGCGAAAAGGCGCCACGTTGACGGGGAGGTTCCTGACGAAAGCATCCGCCCACGACGTGAGGGAAACCTCTCCCTCCCGGACGACGACGCTTCCCCGCTCGAGAAAATCCCTGTCCACCCCTGAAAGGTTGAGCGCCGCCCTCATCCCCGCCCGGGCTTCTTCCAGGTCTTCTCCGTGCGACTGAATCGCTCTGACC
>RFHC01000007.1 GCA_003696505.1 Deltaproteobacteria bacterium | reverse complement strand
TAATTCACGTGAAGCGCGAGAAGCTGGCGGCATTCCCTGGCGGCGAAAGCGGCGAGGACGCAGCTGTCCATCCCCCCCGAGAGGAGGACAACACCCTTTTCGAAAACAGGTTTGATCACTTCAGACGCCACGGCTTTCCTCCGGGAAGATGTATTTGTGAATCTGCAGGTTCAGGCGGCCCCTCGCCTTCTCCTCGACGAGCCACTGCGCGAGGAGTCGCGGTTCGACGATTCCGTGAGCGGGAGAATAGAGGATTTCCCCCCTGAACCGGGAAAGGTGAGTTTCTACAAATTCGCGGGCGAACTCGTAGTCCTCCCTCCCCGTTATGACGAACTTCACCTCGTCTCTTTCGGTGAGGTCTTTCAGGTTTTCCATGAGAAAGGAATCTCCCTCCCCCGACCCGGGGGTCTTCACGTCCACGACGCGGCGGCACTCTCCCCTGATGGGGGAAATAGGGAGGGACCCGTTCGTCTCCAGCGTCACGAGGTAACCCTCGTCCAGGAGCCGGTCGACGAGGAGGGGCGTTTCCTCCTGGAGGAGGGGCTCACCCCCCGTCACGCAGACACGGGGAATCCCTCTCTTCCTCACCTCTTCGAGGACGGTTTCGAGGGAAAGATCGACTCCCCCTTCCCAGGCGTAAGAGGTATCGCAGTACCTGCAGCGGAGGTTGCACCCGGCAAGTCGGACAAAGGTGAAGGGGAGCCCTGCCAGGGAGGACTCCCCCTGGATGCTCGAGAAAATCTCGGAAATCTTCATGGGGTCTATTCTAACACGCAGGGATAAGGGAGGTTTTTACTCCACGTAAGCGAGCCACCCCTGATACTTCCCTTCCTCACCCCTGACGACGCGGAAGAAGGTCTCCTGTATCGCCTTCGTCACCGGACCCGGTTCTCCCTTCCCGATGACCCTGTCGTCCACCTCTCTCACGGGGGTAATTTCCGCCGCCGTCCCCGTGAAGAAGACCTCGTCGGCGATGTAGAGTTCATCCCGCGTAAACCGGGCTTCCTGAACGGGATATCCCAGTTCCCTGGCTATGGTGATGACAGAATCTCTGGTTATCCCGGGGAGAATGGAGGTGAGCGGAGTCGTCTTTATCACCCCGTCCCTGACGATGAAGACGTTCTCCCCGGAAGCCTCGGAAACGTAACCCTCCGTATCCAGGAGAATCGCCTCGTCGTAACCCGCCTTCACCACCTCCCACTTGGCGAGGACCGAGTTGACGTAGTAACCGTTCACCTTCCCCTTCGTCATGGCCGCGTTGACGTGGTGCCTGTTAAAGGAGGAGACCTTCGCCCTTATACCCCGGGCAAGACCTTCGTCCCCCAGGTAGGCACCCCAGGGCCAGACGGCGATGACCGTGTGAATCGGGTTGGTGCGGACGAAAAGACCCATGTCCCCCGTCCCGATGAAGACGATGGGACGGATGTATCCCTGCTCCAGACCGTTCACCTTCACGGTCTCGATGATGGCATCGAAAACTTCCTCCCGGGTGAAGGGAATCTCGAGAGAAAGGATGTGGACGGAATCGAAGAGCCGATCCACGTGTTCTTTCAAACGGAAGACGGCCGTCCTTCCATCGGTGGTCTTATAACAGCGGATTCCCTCAAAAGCGCCGACGCCGTAGTGGAGCGTGTGAGCCAGCACGTGAACGGTCGCATCATCCCAGTCGACGAACTTCCCGTCGAACCAGATTTTCTTCGTCTTTTCCACCATTTCTCCCCTCCCCGAGACGCGAGATTAGTTTTCAATTTTCCGAAAAAACCTCCCCCCTGTCAATCGACTCTCCCGAAAGGGCTTTCTCTATTTCCCCCCGGACCTTCTCCATCAGCTCCGGAATCCGGGAATAATCCCCCTTTTTCACCTCGATGGGGTCGCACACGATTACCTCCACCCTGCCCGGGTGGATGACGAGCGACCCCTTCCTCATGATGTCCCGCGTCCCCTTCACCGCAACGGGGACGACGGGATACCCCGACTGGACAGCTGTGTAGAAGCCTCCCTTCTTGAACGGCAGGAGTTCCCCTGTCCGGGACCGGGTCCCCTCGGGACAGATCATGATGGAACTCCTCTTCCCGAGGGCAGAGAGCGCCCGGGTCAGGCTCTCCACGGCGCTCGCCCGGTTGCTCCGGTCGACCATAATCTGCCCCATCGTCTTGAGAGCCCACCCGAACACGGGTATCTTTCCCAGTTCCTTTTTGTAAACCCACCTCAGGGGATGGGGGAGGCACACGATGATGGCGGGGATGTCGAAGTAGGAAACGTGGTTCGACATGAACACGTAGGGCCGTTCCGGGTCCACCTTCTCCGCGCCCCGGCACTCCACCGTGACGAAGCAGGTTTTGAGAATCAACCACGAGTAGAGCTTCGCGAAGAAAAGGTAGAGTCTGTCCTTCTGGTCCGGGTCGGAAAAGATGAGCGAGAAGACTATCGCAAGCGTCCCGAGGACGACGGTGTAGAGGACGATGAGGAGCGACTGAATGACGGTGAGCACAATTCTCACTTTTTCCCTCCGCCGAAGTCGCACAGGTCTTTCAGGGGACACTCCGAGCAGAGAGGATTTTTCGGTTTGCACAGTTCCCTGCCGAGGCGGATGATGTTGACGTGGAGGGGGACGTGCATCCCCCTCTTCAGGTGCGGTTCTACGTCCCGGCGGATTTTCTCCGGCGTGTGAGAAGGGGGTGCGATGCCGAGACGCTTCGTCACCCGCTGAATGTGCGTGTCTACGGGGAAAAAGGGGAAACCGAAGCTGAAGAGGAGGACGATGGATGCGGTTTTGTCTCCCACCCCCTTGATTTCCCGAAGGTACCGGTACGCATCTTCCGGGTCCATCCCTCTCAGGAAGGAAAGGTCCGCCTCCCCCCTCTCAGAAACCACCCGGGCGACGGCCCGCCTTATCGTCCCCGCTTTCTGCTCCGCCAGACCGGCCGGACGGATCGCCTCCTCCAGCCTCCCATCGGGGAGGCGGAGAACCTCCTCCCATCGGGAAACGAGCTTTTTCAGGTTCTTAAAAGCCCTGTCCCGGAGAACGTCGTTCGTGTTCTGGGAGAGAATCGTGAGAACCAGGTTGTCCATCGGACCGAGCGACCCGTGAGGGTTCCTGACGGGACCGTACCTCTCCTTCAGCCTCCGGTGAATCTCAGCGAGCCGGTCCCTCAACGTCCCCTTCCAGCTCCATAATCAATTCGAGCCCCTCAACGGTGAGCCGCACGGCGGGGCCGAGTTCCCAGTACTCGATGAGGCCTCTCGACGCGAGCGACCGGACTGCCGTCTCCAGGTCTCCCCGCGTAAGCCCTGCCTCTTCGTCGAGCCCCTTCAGGTTGGGCGTCGCGCACGGGCCTATTTCCTTGTAAAAGAGGTAGAGAGCCCGGAGGAGTTTCCTCTCATCATCCGTCACCCGACTACTCCTCTTCTCCATCCCTCGATGAAGCCTCCTGGGCAGTTTTTCTTATCGTCTCCAGTTCTCGCCTGAGGGTTCCAACTTCTTTTTCCAACCCCTTCGCCTTCCTCCACCGCTTGAACGTCCCCGGAAGCATGACGAGTATTCCCGCGACGAAACCAGCAACAACAGAACCGATGATGACGTAACTCTTCGAGGTCATCCAGGCGGTATTGAGGAACTTCACCGTCACGATTTCCTGATTCTGAAAGGCGAAAATTCCCACGACCAACGCCACGAGAATCACCACCACAAGGGGTACCCTCATGCTCTCCTCCTTTCCCTCAATCCTCGAAGTAATACTTCTCCCTGTCCCTGTCCTTCCCCGGGGTCCTCAGGTTTCTCATCCTTTCGAGAAGTCTCTCGCACTCACCCTCGACAGGACACTCTCCGTCACAGGGGTCGATGTGGGTCACAACGTGGGCCTGACCCAGGTCCTCCTCAATTTCCATTTCCAGGTGTTCAGCCAGCTTGTGTGCCTCTTCCACGTTCGCTTTTTTGCAAACGACAACGTGAAAGTCGATGTGCTTCATCGACCCGGCTTTCCGGGTGCGCATGGCGTGGACGTCAACCACCATGGGGCGATGCCTGTCTATTATAGCATCGATCCTTTCCCTCACCTCCCGGGGGAGTTCTCGGTCCAGGAGGTCGTCCAGGACCCCTTGAAAGAGGGGAATCGTGGACTTCACGATGAGGAGTCCCACCACCACGCCCGTCCCGTAGTCGAAGACGGGGTTTCCTGTCAGCCGGACGAGGAGGAGAGCCAGGAGAATCCCCGCTCCGGAGAGGACGTCGGTCCTGAAGTGGAGGGAGTCGGAAACGAGGGCGGAAGAGTCGGTCTCCTTCCCCACACGCTCGATGTGACGGGAAAGGAAATAGGAAACAACGATAGAAAGCGTCATCACTCCCACCCCCGCCTCGGGGGCCTCAATCGGTTTCCCCTGGAGGAATCTCCTCACTGACTCAAAGACGATCCATATTCCCGTTCCGGCGATGACGAATCCCTGGAATGCCGCGGCGAGAGCCTCCACCTTCCCGTGACCGTAGGGGTGTCTTCTGTCGGGAGGAGCCGAGGACTTCCGGATAGAGAAAAAGTTGACGAGAGACATTGCGATGTCCCCCAGGTTGTCCACAGCCGAGGAGAGGATGCCCATGGAGCCCGTCCAGAAGAAGACCGCCACCTTGAGGAGGGAGAGGGAAACGGCTGTCCCCACAGAGAGGAGAGCGGTCCTCTCCTTCTTGGCCTGGATTTCTGTCCTCACGCCGGAAACCATCCCCTTCCCTCACCAGCGCCCCAGGTCGTCCCTATCAAAGGTCAGGGCGAAGGCGGTAATGACCGTGGAAACGACGCTTATCGTCAGTGCACCGAAGAGAGCGGTGAGGAACCCTTCCACCTCGAATCCGGGGAGCATCCAGTCGACGATTTTCAGGGAAAGTGCATTCACGACGAGGGTGAAAAATCCGAGAGTGAGTATGGTGAAGGGGAGGGTGAGGAAGAAGAGGACGGGCTTGATGAAGGCATTGACGAATCCGAGAAGGAGACCCGCAAGGAGGGCGTCTCCGAAAGAGGCCACACGGATTCCGGAGAAACCGTAGGACACGAAGACGATGGCAGCCACGTTTGCCGCGAACCGGACGAAAAACTCCGTCACCGCACTCCTCCAGAATTCACTGGTCCGATTATACTCCAGATACCTCCCGCTTTCCCCGCATACCGCGGGGAATACAGCCGCATCCCGCCAGCGCTAGGAGGGAACACGCCCCAAAGGTGGTGGCAAATCCACCCACCTCGAGGACGAGCCCGAGGAATCCAGCGCCGAAAACGAGGCCCAGGTCAAAAGCTCCGGTGAAGAGGGCCATGGCGAAACCGCTGTTTTCTCTCCCTGCCAGGTCCACGGTCAGGGCAGAGAGCGAGGGGAAGAGAAAACCGTGCCCGAGTCCCGTGAGAAGAGATGCTGCCGCGAGGAAGAGGGTTTCACCGGCAAAGATGAGGAGAGCCGCACCTCCTGCCAGGAGGAGAAAGGAAACAGTGGAAGACTTCCTCCTGTCGGCCCGATCGGTCACCCTCCTCCAGGCCGTCCTCGTGGCAATCACAGCCACGGAGTAGAGGAAGAGGAAAAGTCCGATGCCGTCCTTCCCCTGCCGGTAGAGAAACACGGGGAGGAAGGTGAAAATCCCCCCGAAAGTGGCTCCGAAGAAGAGCGAGGACGCCGTCGTCCGGAGGATGGGAGCAGAGAGCACCGAGCGAACTCGCGACGGAGAAAGACCCGACTCCGCCATCCTGTCGCGGATAAAGAAAGGGGGGATGGCCGCGAGAAGTGCCACGGCAGACCCGATGATGAAGTACTTTCCGAACCCCACCCACCGGATGAGATACTCCCCCACGACCCCACCGATGGAAGTAGGAATGAAGAAGGAGAGGCCGAAAACTCCCAGCGCCTCTGCCCTCCTCCCGGGAGGAGCGTGGGAGGCGATGTAGGCGTAGCAAAAAGTGACGAAGATGGAGTAACCCACTCCCTGGACCACCCGATAGAGGTAGAGGATGGGAGAGTGTCC
>RFHC01000192.1 GCA_003696505.1 Deltaproteobacteria bacterium | reverse complement strand
TCGGTGGCCCTCTCCGCCACGCTCCTGTGCTCCTCCGATATGATGTCCTTCATCAGACGGGACACGCTCTGGAGGACGTCGACGGCCGGATACTGGTTCCTGTTTGCAAGTTCCCGGGAGAGGACGATGTGGCCGTCCAGAACGGAACGGGCCGCGTCCGCAATCGGCTCGTTGAAGTCGTCCCCCTCGACGAGAACGGTGTAGAATCCCGTCACGGACCCCTTTCCCTCCCACGTCCCCGCCTTTTCCAGGAGTTTCGGCAGGAGGTTGAACACGGAAGGAGGGTATCCCTTCGTCGTGGGCGGTTCTCCTGCGGCGAGTCCGATCTCCCTCTGCGCCATGGCGAATCTCGTGACCGAGTCCATCATGAAGAGCACGTCCTTCCCCTGAGACCGGAAGTAGTCGGCGATGGCTGTCGCGAGAAAGGCCCCTCGAATCCTCATAAGGGGAGAGGTGTCGGAGGTTGCCACGACGACCACGGAGCGGGAAAGTCCCTCCTTTCCCAGGTCCTTCTCGATGAACTCACGGACCTCCCTCCCCCTTTCGCCGATGAGGGCAATCACGTTCACGTCCGCCGCCGTGTTCCTGGCCATCATGCCGAGGAGAACGGACTTCCCCACACCGGACCCGGCCATGATTCCCACCCGCTGTCCCTTCCCGCAGGTGAGCATCGTGTTAATGACCTTTATCCCCGTGTCGAGGGGCTCGGATATCCTCTTCCTCAGGAGGGGATTTATCGGTTCGGTGAAGATGGGATAAAGGTGCCCCGAGACAGGACCTTTCCCGTCGATGGGATTTCCGAGCCCGTCCAGGACCCGTCCGAGGAGGTCGTCCCCGACGCGGACGAACTTCTGCCTCCCCTTCGCCACCACCCGGAGGCCGGGCCCGATACCCCGGGCGTCCTTCAGCGTCATGAGGAGAACGCGATCATCACGAAAACCGATGACTTCCGCCTCAACGGGTCCCTCTTCCGAGGAAATCTCGCAGACGTCTCCGATGTATGCCTTCGGCCCCTGTCCTTCGAAGACCAGTCCCACGCCCCGGACGATTCTCCCGTAGGACTTTATCGGTTCGATGTCCCTCACGTATTCCTTCAGTTTCTCAATCATGAGCCTTTCTGAGAGCATTCTCTATCTCTTTCAACTGCTCCTCCACGCGGGCGTCCACGTCCCCCCCTTCCGTCTCGATGTAGCACCCTCCGGGAGAGATCGTCGTGGAGGGTTCGATTTCGATGTTCCGGACCGCACCGTTGTTCCTCACCTCTTCGAAATTCGCCACGAGCACCTCGTAATCCTCCGGGTTGACCCGGATGGTGACTCTCGTCTCCCCCTCTCCCACCTTCTTGAGCGCGTCCTTCACGACGCCGAGAATGACCTCACGCTGAACGGAAACTTCCCTCCGGATGATGCGGCGGGCAATCTGAAGGGAAAGGTCCACGATTTCCGGCAGAAGCTCCTGAAACTTCCGTCCTCTGTAGTTTTCCAGCTCCCTGATAATCGACTCCACTCTCTTCGCCGCCTCTGCGACCTTTGCCAGCCCGTCGCTGTACCCCTTTTCGAAGCCCTCCCTGTAGGCCTTTTCGAGGAGTTCCTCTTCGGCTGACTTCCCCGCCCTCTCCCCTGCATCGGGAGTTTCTGCGTCTTTTTCTTTTGCCAGGGCGGAACCCTCCAGCGAGAGGGGGCGAAAGGGGATGACCTCCTTTTTCTTCTCAGTAGATGAGTTCTTCTCCACCTTTTCCTCCGATGACAATCTTCCCCTCGGCTTCGAGTCTCTTTGCCACCTCGATGATTCTCATCTGGGCTGCCTCCACTTCCGAAAGCCGCACCGCGCCGCGGGTCTCCATCTCCTCCTTCAGAATCTGAACCGCTCTCTGGGACATGTTCCTGAATATCTTTTCCTTGAGCTCCTCGTCCGCCATCTTGAGAGCCAGGGAGAGGTCGTCCGTCGTCACCTCCTTGAGCACTGCCTGAATTCCCTTGTCGTCTATCTGAATCAGGTCGTTGAAGGTGAACATCAGCTTCTTTATGGTCTCCGCCAGCTCCTCGTTCTCTTCCTGTATCTTCCCCAGGAGTCCCTCTTCCGCCTCCCTGTCCACGTAGTTGAGAATCTCTGCAACCCTCTTGACACCCTCTACCTTCGCCCCGGGGGTATAGTTCTTTATCTGAGTCTTCAGCACCTCTTCCAGTTCCCGGAGCATGGAAGGAGAGATTTCGGTGATGTTCGCCATCCTCATGCTCACGTCAAACTTCAATTCGTCGGGCAGTCGGGAGAGCACCTCCGCCGCCCGGGAGGGTTCAAGGTGGATGAGAACGATGGCGATGACCTGGGGGTGCTCCCGGGAAATCATGTTGTATATTGCCTGCGCGTCCATCTCTTTGAGGAGGTCAAAGACGCTCTTTTCCCGCTCCACCTTCCCCACCAGTTCCTTCGCCTTCTCCTCGCCGAGAGCTTTCGCCGCCACCTTCTCGATGTAACTCCCGTCAACGGCAAAGAGGGTCTGCTCCGACTTCTCCATGAACTCCCTGAGGACCTCGAAGGCCTCCTGGGGAGTGAGCTTGACCCCTTCGATTGCCGTGGCGAGGAGGGAAATCTCTTCCGGCTCGAGGTGAGCGAAGATTTCCGCAGCCGCTTCCTCCCCAACCAGAGTCAGGAAAGCGGCGACTTTCTTCAGACCGTCCACTTTTTTGGCGTGCACGTGCATCACCTCACTCCGAAAGCCATTCTCTCAGGATCATCGCCGCCTGGCGGGGATTCTGCTTCACCATCTCCACCACCTGTTCCCTCAGGCGAGCACCTGCGGGGACCATTCCGGCCGCGCCCTCGGTGAGTTCTCCAGCGGGAGCACCCGGCGCCGGTGCCGGCCGCGCCTGAATCGTGGACAGGAGAGGCCTGATGACGAAGAGAATCACCATGAGAGCCACCGCGACGGGAACGAGGTATTTCACCGCCTTCCCGGCATACCCGAGGAGTTTCTGAAGGGTGCTCACTCTGGCCTCTGTCACTTCCTCAACCCCCGCTTCGAAGGGAGCGCTCTCGACGATGACCCTGTCACCCCTCTTTTCGTCAAATCCGATAGCCGCCTTGACAATCTCCTCGAACTTTTTCAACTCTTCCTGCGAGCGGGGGACGAAGACTTTCTTCCCTTCTTCTTCCCGGTACGTCCCGTCGACGAGGACGGCCACGGAAATCTGTTTAATCTCTCCGCCCCTCTTGATAGTTTTGGTAACACTCTTGCTC
>RFHC01000191.1 GCA_003696505.1 Deltaproteobacteria bacterium | reverse complement strand
TCGAGGCCCCGATGTAGCCAACGGGTTCGCCCAGGGTGACGAAAGTTTCCTCGTCGACTAAGCGCTCGAGCGCTCTCCCCACCCTGTCCCGGTGGACGACCGTTTCCTCGCAGGCGCCTTCCCTTTTCTCCCGGGTCATCGTCTCCTCCTCCTTTTCCTCCCATCATTATAAATCCCCTCCCCCTGTGGGGGAAAAGAGGCGTTGAACTTTACCGAAAAATCAGGAATAATACTTAAAAAATTACAACAGACCGGTCGGTAGGAGGTGAAGATGGGCAGAAGAGGAGACGACACGAGGGGGAGGATACTCCGGGTGGCCCGGAAACTGATGTCAGAGAGAGGATACGTGGGGACGACTCTGAAGGACATCGAGAAGGAGACGGGATTGACGCGGGGGTCGATTTACCACCACTACGCGAGCAAGGAGGATATGGGGAAGGAAATCCTCTCCTCTGCGAAAAAAGACCTCCTCTCTTTCGTGGACTCCACGCTTTCGGGGGAGACCTCTCTTGAGAAACTGGAGAATCACTTCCGGCAGATAACGGAGAGACACGCGTCACGGCGATTCGTCGGCGGGTGCATATTCGGCAACAGCGCCGTCGAGTTGAGCGACAGGTACGAATCTTTTCGCCTGTTTCTCGCCGGGGTCTTCGAGGAATGGAGGAGGAGAATAGAATCCGTCCTCCGGGAGGGTGTGGAGAAGGGGGAAGTGAGGAGGGGTGCAGACCCCTCCCGCATCTCAAAAATGACGATATCCGCCATCGAGGGAGCGATACTCCTCTCCCGGGTGGAAAAGGAGAGGGGGCCGCTCCAGGAAACCTTCGAGGCTATCCTTTCCCTCCTCCGACCGTGAGGAGAGGGGGAAAATCAGGAGGCAGGGAGGCAGGTCATGAGAGAGTGTCCGTCGTCGGCAAAGGAAGTGAGGCCGCTCTTCGTCGGGGAGAAGGTGCCTGAAGGGATTTCCGTCACTGACGGGGAAAAGAGAGTCTCTCTGGAGGAGGTGACGGGAGGGAACCCCTTCATCGTCGTCTTCTACAGGGGAGGATGGTGACCCTACTGCCGTGCTCAACTGGTCGAGTTGAGCGGACGCGCCGGAGAAATTGAGGGAATGGGATACAGGATAGTTGCCCTCTCCCCGGACAGGCCGGAAAAGATTGCGGAGATGAGGGAGAGAATCAGCGTTTCCGTTCCGATTTACTCCGACAGCGACGTGGAGGCCGCCAGCGCCTTCGGAGTGGCATTCCGGGTGGACGAGGAGGGCCTTGAGCGGTTGAAGGGGTTCGGCATCGACCTGGAGGACGCCTCGGGGAAGGACCACCACATCCTCCCCGTCCCCTCCGTCTTCATCGTCGACGGTGAGGGGAGGGTCCGTTTCGAATACGTTCAACCCGATTACCGCTACCGCATCGACCCGGACCTCCTCGTGGCGGCTGCGCAAATCTCACTGAGAAAGCCCGAGATAAAGAGGCTCTGACGTTTGAGGAGGAGCTCCCGATTTTCCCTTCCCGCCGTTATAATCGTCAAGGAAAACTCCCCGAGTGACGATAAGGGGAGATACGGGACGGGAGCGCCGCATAATGGTTGAGGGGAAGAAGAGCATCTACGCCTTTGGAGTTTTCGTCGTCGTCCTCGAGGGTGCCATCATGCTCCTCCTCCGCGTCCTCGGTCTGGCCGGGACGCCGCTGGGGGTTATCCTCGACGTTTTCCTCCTCGCCGCAGGTGTCGTGGCGGGAGGGGTTTTCTTCCTGAAGAGGCCTTTTCTCAACGAGTACAGGGGAAAGGAGGAGACCCTCAGGGACCTGGAGGAGCTCTCCCGGCTGGGAGGCGTGGTCTTTTACCGGGCGCGCGTCGCGAAGGGTTCTTCCGGAAGGTGGGAGCCCCGGGTTGAGTTCGTCAGCAGGAGCGCCAGGGAAGTCCTCGGATACGACCCCGCCGAGGTGGGACCCGATTTCCGCTGGTGGATGGAGAGAATACACCCCGACGAGAGGGAGAGAGTCGTCTCGGAGGCCTACGCGGTTTTCAGCGAAGGAGAGGGGGAGCAGGTTTACCGTTTCAGGGACGCATCCGGAAATTACCAGTGGGTCCGGGACAGGTACGAGGTGACCTTCGGCCCGGGAGGGGTTCCAGCTGAACTGAGGGGCGTCTGGGTCGTCGTCACAGAGGAAGCGGAGAGGGAGAGGCGCCTGGAGAAGGTGACGCTTCGCCTGGAGACGATGCTCCGGGCGGCGGAGAGGATAAACCGCTCCCTCCAGGTGGACGAAGTTCTGAAAAATCTCGTCCTCTCTGCCCTCGAACTGGTCGACTCGGAGGCGGGGGGCGCCGGCGTATACAGGGACGGGAAAGTCGTCTTTACCCGCTACATCGAGAGGGAGAGGGAGCATCAGGTCCGGTACGAATTTCCCCCCGGCAGGGGTGTCCCCGGTTGGGTCCTGGAGAACAGGAAACCCTACATCACGAATGACGCCGCCCGCGACCCGGTGGTTATAAGGGAGATACAGAAGGCCCTCGGTTTCCGAAACCTCATCGACGTGCCCATCCTCGACCCGGAAGGGAACGTGCTCGGCTGCTTCGAGATTCACAACAAGAGGGGAGGAGGGTACACGGAAGAGGACGTGTTCCTCCTGACGGCCCTGGCGGAGGTCGCCTCCGTGGCGATGCGGAACGCCCTGATGATGGAGAAGATTCGGGAGACGACGGAGAGACAGCGCCTCCTCTACGCCGCCATCGAGCAGGCAGGCGAAGCCGTTATGCTGACCGATGCGGAGAGGAAAATCATCTACGTCAATCCCGCTTTCGAGAGGGTGACCGGTTACAGCAGGGACGAGGTGCTGGGGAAGACGCCTGCCATACTGAGGAGCGGAGCTCACCCCCCGGAGTTTTACGAGGACCTGCACGGGAAAATCTACGCCGGCCAGACCTGGCAGGGGACGTTCGTCAACAGGAAAAAAGACGGGAGCCTTTACACGGAAGACGCCGTCATCTCGCCCGTTACGGATGAGGAGGGGAACATCACGCACTTCGTGTCCGTGAAGAGGGACGTGACGGAAAAGATGGCCATGGAGGAGCAGCTGCGCCACTCCCAGAAGCTGGAGTCGGTGGGCAGGCTTGCCGGGGGAATCGCACACGACATCAACAACTACCTGAGCGCCCTCGCCGGTTACGCTGAGGTGCTGAAGATGAGATACCGGCAGGAGAGGGAAATTCAGGAGAAACTGGAGAAGATTCTCGACACCGTCTTCCGGTGTTCCGACCTGATTGCCCAGCTTCTGGCCTTCAGCAGGAAGACACCCTCTTCCCCCAGGGTGGTGGACGTCAATGAGCGCCTCGAGACCCTCCGGAAGATGCTTTCCCGCCTCATCGGGGAGAGAATCGAGTTCTCCTTCATCCCCGGAGAGGGGGATTTGAACGTGAAAATCGACCCCCTCCACCTGGAGCAGGTTGTCGTCAACCTCGTCGTCAACGCCCGCGATGCCATGCCTGACGGGGGAAGGCTCGTCATAGAGACGCGGAAGGTCCTCTTCGACGACGCCTACCTCCGGAAGAGGCCCCTCGTCCGGCCCGGGGAGTATGTGATGGTTTCCGTTTCCGACACGGGCGTCGGAATCCCGAAAGAGATTCAGGACAGGATTTTCGAGCCCTTCTTCACGACGAAGGGGAAGGAGCGGGGGAGCGGGCTCGGGCTTTCCACCGTTTACGGAATCGTCAAGCAGAACAACGGGTACATCTGGGTCTACAGCGAGCCTGGAAAGGGGACGACTTTCAAGGTCTACTTCCCCCTCTGCCGGGAGGAGGCGGAGGAAATCGAGGGGTCCGGAAGTCCCCCTCCCCGCTTATCCCTTTCCGGCAGGAGAATCCTTTACGTCGAAGACAACGAGGACGTCCGCACGGCCCTTGTGGAGTTTCTCCGGGGAGAGGGAGCGGAAGTGGTTTCCGCCACTTCTGCGGAGGAGGCCCTCGAGGTTTCGCAGGGGAAAGACTTTCACCTCCTCATCACGGACGTGGTCATGCCGGGAAAGAGCGGGAGGGAACTTGCCGACATTTTGAAGGCCCGTCAGGGGACCCTCCGTGTCCTCTTTACCACCGGTTACAGCGACCGGGAAGTAATCCGGTTCGGCGTTTCGGGGGATGAGGAGGTCCTCCTGAGAAAACCTTTCCGGAGGGAAGAACTCCTGGAGAAGGTCAGGTTGCTCCTTCAGGACGATTCGACGGAGGCCTCGTAACCCTCTTCCCGTATCGCCTCGAGGACCTTCTCCGGGTCCGGATTCCCCTCGATGACCGCCTGCTTCTCCTCCAGGGAGACCCTGACGGAAACGACTCCGGGGAGGGACTTGAGGGCTTTCGTCACCGCGTTCACGCAGTGCTGGCAGGTCATTCCTTCTATCTTCACTTTCATCTCTTCCGCTCCTTGTTTTTCTATGATTTTACCATCCCGTCAGGTGGAGAAGCTCTCCCTCGCTTCTTCCCACCGGGCGCGGCACTTCTCAACGAGGGCGGGGACTTCCTGAGGGGGGAGGGAGAGGCTCTGGAGGGGAAGTTTCGCCGTTCTCTCGGCGATGCTCTCAGGAGACTCCTCTCCGAGGATTGCCCAGGCCAGGACGTTTCCCACGAGGAGCGACTCGAGGAGGGAGCGGACCGATTCGTCCTTTATGGAGTCGGGGTCGTATCTCCCCATCTCCAGGTCGTGGTGGTGGAGGATGATGGTCTGGTATATGGCGGGAAACCTCCACTCCCGCACCGCAGCCGCGCCCGCCTCTGTGTGGTCGAAGCCGAAGGTTTGCCTCTCCGCCTCGAGTCTCGACGACCCGCCGGAAGAAACTTTTGCGGTGAACTCCTCCATCTTTTCGGGAAAGAGGAGGGAGAGGACGATTTTCCCCACGTCGTGAATGAGCCCGCAGATGAAGGCTCTATCCTTCATCAGGGTGCTCCCCCCCTCGTGGATGGCCTCCATCGTTATCGCCGTGGCGAGGCTGTGGTGCCAGAGAAATTCCGGGTCGATGCCCGGGACTTTCTGCCGGAATATCTCCCTGATTCCCGACGTGACGGCAATGTTTTTCACCGTCGCCAGCCCCAGGAGGGTGAGGGCGCGGGGGACGGTGTCGACCCGCCCGGAGAGACCGTAGAAGCTTGAATTCGCCACGCGGAGGACTCTCGTCGTCAATCCCACGTCCCTCTCGATGATGTCGCACACCTCCTTGATGGAGATTCTCTCGTCCTCGAGGGCACGGTTTATCTCCAGGAGGCTTTCCGGCAGGGAGGGGAGGTCCCTGATTCTCTTCATGAGGTTTTCGAGTCTCTCCGGCATGGCCCTGTTCTGCTCACGACCTTGGATTCAGTATAACATTTTAGAAAGATAGCTTAAAAAAATTATTTTTTTGTAAAAACAAAGATTCCGCTCCGGGAGGGGTCCAGCGTGTAGTAGCGTCTCAGGGAGGCAATTTTCGTCGAATCAAGAGGTGTCCCCTTTCGGAGGAGGAGGAGTCCCGTGCCGCTTGTCACGTCCCGGGCGAGTATCATTCCCGGTTTCAGATGGTCCGGGCTCACTTCCACCTCCACCATGTCCGTGTCAGGGGTGAATTCAGCGTAGACCCGGGGAATCAGGTCGACGGCGGCTGAGACCAGGTCGGGGTCGAAGAGGGTGAACTTCCCCTCTTTCACTTTTGCTGCCGTCTGCTCGAGGGCGTTTTTCCCCTGGCACCGGGAGAAGTGGTTGTCAACGAAATCGCAGAGCCGGACGATTCGCGCTCCCAGGGGGATTTTCGACCCCTTCAGGCCGTCGGGGAAGCCGCTTCCGTCGTAATTTTCGTGGTGACCGCGGATGATGATCCCGGCTTCCCTCAGTTCTTCGACGGAGTCTATGGCCGTCTGCCCCCTGACGGGGTGCTTCCGGTATTCCTCCACCTCCTCGGGGGAGTATTCCTCCGGGTCTTTCTGGAGCATCAGGTCGGGAATACCGATTTTCCCGACGTCGTGAAGGAGCGCTCCCACCCGGAGGGTCTCCAGGTCCTTCCCGCTCATTCCCGCCTTTTCCGCCAGCAGGAGTGCCAGCTGGGTGACCTTTCGGGAGTGGTCCCGAACGAAGGCGTTTCTCAGTTCGATGAGACCGGCGAAAGCGTCGATGGTCGACTCAAAGGTCCGTTGAAGGCGGTCGGCAAGGGTTTCCAGCTCTTTGTTCTTCCTCTGGAGTTCCTCCGTCTGCTCTTTCACCCTGGCTTCGAGTTTCTCGTTCCACGACTTCAGTTCCCGATTCTGCTGATTGATGATCTGAATGAGCCGGCGGTTTTCGACGATGAGGCGGTAGCGGGAAGCGGCGTCACGGATAATCTGGAGGAGTTCCTCGTCTTTCCACGGCTTCGAGACGTACCTGTAAGCTCCCCCCC
>RFHC01000190.1 GCA_003696505.1 Deltaproteobacteria bacterium | reverse complement strand
GTTTTCTTGAATTTCGGATTGCGGATGGCGGAATGTTGAAAGGATTGCGGAGTGCGGAATGCGGAATGCGGAATGGGGGGATGGGATGGGCGACGACGTTTTGCACCCTGGATTCCGCAATCCCCGTGCAAAAAAAGTCCTGAGAAGGACATAAGCCGGGTTCTGTCCGCGGGGAGTCCCCCGCGTGGCGGCCATTTCTCTGGGACCAGGGTTTCCCCCGGCCTCAAGCGACCTGACCCGAGAGCATCGGGCGGGCCACCCTTATCCCCCTTCCGGGGGAGCGCTCTCCTATTCGGTCTTGCTCCGGGTGGGGTTTGCCGTGCCGTCCCCGGTCACCCGGGGACGCGGTGAGCTCTTACCTCACCGTTTCACCCTTACCGGGGTTTCCCCCGGCGGTCTCTTTTCTGTGGCACTTTCCTGGGGTCGCCCCCACTGGGTATTACCCAGCACCCTGCCCTGCGGAGCCCGGACTTTCCTCCAGAGGGCATCTGCCCTCCAGCGGCCGCCTGTCCTTCTCAGGACCTCCTTGCGTCGAGAGCCCTGTTGGCAAGGGAATCGGCTTCCCTGTTTTTTTCCCTCGGCACGTGAAATATTTTAACAGACCTGAAACGGGAGATGAGCCGGAGGGCTTCCTCGTAGAGGGGTTTCAAATTTGCCGCCTTCACCCGGTAAGTCCCCCGAATCTGGGAGACGACGAGTTCCGAGTCGGAAAAAATCTCCAGTTCCGTTATTCCTCTCCGGAAAGCCTCCTTCAGCCCGTCGAGAAGAGCCCGGTACTCGGCTTCGTTGTTTGTGGCCTCCCCGAGATACCTGCTCTTCCTCGCCAGGACCTCTCCCCCCTCATCGGTCAGGATAAATCCCGCTCCCGCCGGCCCCGGATTCCCCCGGGAGGCACCGTCAAAGTGGAGCTTCCCCTTCACCTTACCCTTCGCGAACCTCTTTCTGCTTTTCCTCTTCGTAATAGATGATCCGGCTGCAGTTGGGGCACTCGTAAATCTTGTCCTCTTTCTGAAGGAGGTTGAAGAGCTGAGGAGGGATGTTCATGTTGCACCCCGTGCAGATGTAATCCCGGGCGGGGACGATGGCGAGTCCGTTCCTCCTCCTGAAGACGAGCTCGAACCTCCTCTTCAAGGGGCCCTGAAGAGCGCTGGCGATTTTCTCCTTGTCCTCCATCAACTTCTCGATGTCTTTGTCGAACTCCTCCATCTCCTTCTTGATTTCTTCCATCCGGGAATCGTAATCGCTCTTGAGAGACTCGTACCTCTCTTTCGCTTCGGTGTACCTCTTCTCCACCTCCTCGTACCGGACCATCAGCTCAAGGAGTTCATCCTCCATCTGGCGAGCAAGCCTCTTGAGGGTGTCGATTTCCTTCAGCATGGCGAAGTATTCCTTGTTCGTCTTTACCGTCATCAACTTCGCCTTGGACTTCTCAATCTTGATCTTTTCGTCCTCGATGGAGGACTCCAGGTTTTTCTTCTGCTTCGAAAGCTCCTCGAATTCGGCGCTCACCTCCTGGTACACCTTCTCCGCCTCCTCCATCTCCCTCCTGAGGTCAGAAAGCCTCTCGGGGATGGCGTTCTTCTCGTCCTCCAGGCTCTTGATTTTGAGCATCACTTCCTGGAGAGAAATCATTGTTCTGATGTCCTCCCTCAAAGCACACCTCCTATTTCGCGGTATCTCTTTCCTCCCCGTAAAGGGCAAAGGGGTCCGTCCTCCTCCGGGAAAAGTGGACGGTCACCCGGGGAAACCTCTCCCCTATCATCTGTCCCACTCTGGGAACGAAAAATTTCTCCGAATCGTAATGGCCCACGTCGGCCACGCACTTTCCCGCCTCGACGAGAAGCTGGACCTGGTGGTACTTCAGGTCTCCCGAAACGTAAAGGTCGGCATCACTTCTGGCTACCTCGTCCACAAAGCTTCCCCCGCTCCCCCCGAGCAGCGCCACCTTTCGAATGACCCGCCCCGGGTCTCCCGCGTACCTGAGAATCCCGGGAGATAGCCTCTCCTGAATGAAGCCAAGGTAGGAAGAGAAGCTCGCAGGCGGGTCTACCTCGAAGAGGACTCCCAGCCACCCTCTCGCCGCCTTCCCCCGGAGGGGGTAAACGTCGACGGCAGGGGTTTCGTACGGGTGAGCAGACGAAATCGAGGCCAGGACAGCGCTCAGATTTTTCTCCGGAACGACCACTTCCACCCTATCCTCAGCCACCTCCTGATAAATTCCCCTTTCCCCCACGCGGGGGTTTGCTCCCTCTTCAGGGAAAAACGTCCCCGTCCCGGGAGCGCGGAAAGAACAGCGGGAGTAGTTCCCTATCCAGCCCGCTCCCGCGTCGAATGCAGCCTTCAACACATCAGGCACGGCATCCTGAGGCGTGAAGACGACGACCTTGAACTCCTTTTCGAAAGAAGTCTCCTTGAGAGGGGCCACCTCCTGCGCTCCGAGTTCCTGAGCAAGCCAGAAACTGACACCCCGGGGTGACAGGTCTGCGTTCGTGTGGAGGGAAATCAGGGCAATTCCATCGGAAGCGAGGTTGAGGAGGACCTCCGTCTTGGGGTTTGCATCGCTTATTTTTTTCTGAGGTTCAACGAAAAGCGGATGGTGGGAAACGATGAGGTCAACTCCGAGACTTCGGGCTTCTTCAACTGTTTCCGGAACGACGTCGAGTGTCACGAGGATGGAAGAAACCTCTTTTTTCTCCCGCCCCACCAGAAGCCCCACGTTGTCCCAGTCAGCGGCCAGGTCGAAGGGAAATACCTCATCGAAGAAAGAGAGGAGGTCCTTCACGGCGGGGCAGCGGGACTCCTCCGTCACCGGAGACCTCCCACAAAAAAAGTGCACCCGATGGGTGCACTTTCTCGTTTCTGACAGGAGTTCCTATGTGAACGAAATTTCGCCATCATTTCCTGTGGTGGGCCCACCTGGCCTCGAACCAGGGACCTACCGGTTATGAGCCGGTGGCTCTACCAACTGAGCTATGGGCCCTAATCGGTAAATTAATATTATCCTCCCAACAGAAGCTCTGGTCAACTCCCTACTCGATAAAGGTTTTCAGAATTTTCGCCCGGGACTTGTGCCTGAGCTTCCTCAGGGCCTTTGCCTCTATCTGCCTTATCCTCTCTCTGGTGACGTCGAAGTCCTGGCCCACTTCCTCAAGGGTGTGGTCCGACTTCTCGCCGATGCCGAACCTCATCCTGAGGACTTTCTCCTCCCTCGGAGTGAGCGTGGCGAGGACCTTCCTCACCTGCTCGGCAAGGTCGATGCTGATGACCGAATCGACGGGAGAGAGGGTGTTCTTGTCCTCGATGAAGTCCCCGAGGTGGCTGTCTTCCTCTTCGCCGATCGGGGTCTCCAGGGAAATCGGCTCTTTCGCTATTTTGAGAACTCTCCGCACCTTCTCGAGGGGTATCTCCATCCTTTCAGCGATTTCCTCCGGCGTGGGCTCCCTTCCCAGCTCCTGCACCAGGAGTCGCGAGGTCCGAATCAACTTGTTTATCGTCTCTATCATGTGAACGGGGATTCGAATCGTCCGCGCCTGGTCTGCAATTGCGCGGGTGATAGCCTGCCTTATCCACCAGGTCGCGTAAGTGCTAAATTTGTATCCCCTCCGGTATTCGAACTTATCGACGGCCTTCATGAGCCCGATGTTCCCCTCCTGGATGAGGTCGAGGAACTGGAGGCCCCTGTTCGTGTACTTTTTCGCGATGGAAACGACAAGCCTCAGGTTCGCCTCAACGAGAGCCTCCTTGGCCTCCCGAACTTTCCTCTCCCCTTCCCTTATCTTCTCGAGGGTCTCCTTCAGGGAGGAGGGCTCGACGCCGTGCTCTTCCCTGATTTCGTCCAGTTTTTCGAGTGCCTTCTTCGCTTCCTCAGCGAGGGAAAGGATCGTCTCCTTCTTTATCCTCATGCTCATTGCGAGCCTGGCCAGTTTCTTCGCGTTCTTCTTTCCCGACTCCACCTGAGCGAGGAACTGAGCAGGTTCCATTCGGGACTTCTCCCGCACCTCGTTCAAGACAGCCTCGCACTCCTCTATGACGGTGACGTGCCCTTTTATCCTCTCGCTTATCTCCTTGATGATGGAATCCTTGAGATGTATGCTCCCGAGCAGCCCGTCAAGTTCCTTCTCCGCCTTCTCGCGCCTTTTCTCAATTTGCCTCCTCTTCTTCTCGTCCAGTTTCGGGTTTTCCAGTTCCTTCTGGTACTTCTCCAGAAGCTTTACCTTCCTCTTGAGAGAATCTATGGTCTTGAGCGTCTTTTCGAGGAAGCGGGACATCTCTTCTTCCGTCGAATCGTCATCAACGTCTTTGAGAACGTCAGCGATGTGAACCTCTCCCGCTTTCAGCTTCTTCGCCAGCGTAAATATCTCCTCCATCGCGAGAGGACACCTCTTCACGGCGTCGATAATCTCCAGCTCTCCCTCCTCCTTCTTCTTGGCGAGGGCGATTTCTCCTTCCCTGTTGAGGAGGGGAATGGACCCCATCTCTTTCAAGTAGAGTCGGACCGGGTCGTTGGACCGGACTCCGGAAATCTCGTCTTCCTCTTCCTCTTCCTGCTGGTCCACCACCTCTTCGTACATGGAGGAAGAAGAGGAGATTTTCAAGTTCTGGACGGAATCCACGATTTCGATGTCGTTCTCCCCGAAAATCTCCATAATATCCTCAATCTGGTCGGGGTTGACGACGTCCCGGGGGAGAGCGTCGTTCAACTCGTCCACGAGGACGTACCCACGGGACCTCCCCTTTTTCAGGAGTCCCTCGAGATTCTTCCTGGCCCCTTTACCTTTCGCCATGGGTTCACCTCTCCAGAAATTCTATTTTCAAATGTTCTTTCTCAGTTCTATGATTTCTTTCCTGAGTTCCCATATTCTCCTGAGAATACTCTCCCGGTCCTCAGTTCGCTTTTCGCCGAGAAGTTCCCGGAGCTTCCGCTCTTCCTCCTCTCTCTTCCTGAGCGAAACGAGCGTGAGCACCCTCTCGAAATTTTCGGCTGTATCCACAGGAAAGTGCTTTTCGTAGAGGAAACAGGACCTGGACACGATTTTTTCGGGTTTCTCTCCACTCGTAATTGATGCGCC
>RFHC01000189.1 GCA_003696505.1 Deltaproteobacteria bacterium | reverse complement strand
TCAGGGAGGTGCTCATCCCTTCGAATCCCGTGGCGTCGTGGAAGTGCGGGACGATTCTGTCGGAGACAGCGAGAAAAAGCGCACCCGAAAGCATCCCCGCCGCAGTCACTATGAGACCACCAAGCTCGATGGCGGGGACGACGAGGCTGAAGGAGGTTGCGGCGAGCATCACGCCTGCGGCGAAGCCGAGGAGTGTATCGAGAAGTCGGTGAGACACCTTCCGGACGAAGAACACGGGGAGACCGCCGATCCCCGTGGCGAGGCCGGCAAAAAGACTCCCCGTCACTCCGGCGAGAAATGGCGACACCTCATCCTCCGGCAGACAAACTTCAAACAGTTTATTCCAGACTCACTCTCCGGGAAAAGGAGGATGTTCACCGGTAGAGGGGGTGCCTCTCGCAGACCTCCCGCCAGGCGCAGGAGGAGCAGGCGAACTCCTTCCAGAGGGGGAGGATTCGTGGGAATTCCCCTCTCACCCCAGCGAAGGACTTTCGCCCGCCCTCCTCGAGGGAGAGGAGTTCCATCGCCTTTCCGTCGAGACGCGCCACGTCCTCCTCGTACCTGCAAACTCCCTCCTCCAGGTAGGGGCACACCCGGCAGAGGTCGTCGGCGCCGAAAACGACCTCAACGTCCCCCCTTTCCGCCTCCTCAACGAGGGAAGCGAGTTTCTCGACGAACTCGGGACTGTATCCTTCCCCTGAGTAGAAGTGAAGGCAGATGAAGTGGTGGGGCCTGAATCTCACCATCATCCCTCCAGAAAACGGACGATTCCCGCATAAAGGGCGGTGATATAATTATCCATGATTGTCAGCGCGCCATCAAATCGACTCTTTTCAAATCCTTTCCGAGGAGGGGAAAAATGGCGAAAAGACCCGTCGTCGACGCCGATACCTGCACGGGATGCGCCCTCTGCTGCGACCTCTGCCCCGGCGTCTTCCAGCTCAACGACGACAACATCGCGGAGGTCATCGACCCCAGCGGGGCGAGCGAAGCGGAAATCCAGGACGCCATCGACCAGTGCCCCGTCTCCGCCATCTCCTGGGAGGAGTGAGGTCACTGCCTCACCCTCACCCGGTAGGTAAGGGTAACCTCACCCTTTCCGGGCACCGTCAGGCTGAATCGGGCGTGTGACGCGTCCTCCACCGTGTACGGGTGGGAGGAGGAGAGGATTCTCCACTCGCCGGGAAGAGTCTCCCGGACGATAACCCGGACGTCTCTCCTCTTCCGATTTTTCACCACCACTTCGTGGGAAGATTCGTAAATCTCCCGCCCCACCCGTTCAAAACTCACCTGACGCCTCGAGGCCTGGACGTCGAAGGAGTTCCCCAGCGCGAGCCTCACATCCGCCCCTTCCGGCGTGTGGGGAAGGGAATCCTCTCCGAGAAAAAGGGGCGCTCTTCCGCCCGGTGCATAGACTTTCACCGTTCCCGCAGGAAGGGGAATTCCCGGTCCCTTCCCCTTTTCGTTCTTGAAGAGGAGGAAAACCCGGACGGGGAGATTCTCCGTGGTTCCGTGCTGACTGCCCAGGAAGAAACGATTTCCCCCCTCGAGGAGGAACTCCTCGGCAATCTCAACGGGGAGAGACTGTGCGAAGCGGACCTGGACGGATTCTCCCTTACGCACCGTCACTCTCTCCGGCAGGGAATAGGAGTGGTACTCGAAGAGGGGCTGCTCTGACACGCCCGCTCCGGCCCTCTCCGCGGCCAGGGTCGTGTACACTCCCTTCGCCCTGAGAGGAGACGGCCCTCTCACCTTCCCTACCTCCCCCGCAACGAGGAGCACATCGGCTCCCTCCAGGTCCGCCCCCGTTTCGTTCTTCAGCGTCACCCATCCGCCGAAACTCCCCCTTCCCTTATCCCGGTCGTAAAGGAGCGTGTAGGTTGCCTTCCAGGAAAACCCGCCCGTCGTGTAGAGGAGATTCACCTTCTTCTTCCCGCTTTCGGGAACTCTCACGCTGACGGAGAGGGTCGGCTCGGGGACGAGCCCCTCCGGAAGGCGCGGGAAGATGACCCTCCCTTTCAGCGTTGTGGCAATCCCCTCGTCCGTCTCGAAAACGGGACCGCCCGCAACGGAGAGGAGTTTCACCTCTTTTACCGTTTCCTTCCCGGTTTCCGGGTCCTTCACCGCAACGAGGATTTTCTTCCCCACGTAAGCCTTCATCAGGTTATCCGGCGTTATGAGGTTGGTGGAAAAGGTCTGCTCCAGGACCTCCCCGCCTTCGACAGAAACCTCGACGCTCTCCGGCTCGATTCTCTCGGGCACTCCCTGGAGGAGGAGAAGAATCTCCCCTTTCGGGAGGGAAACCTCCCTTCCCTCACGGACGACAGCAAAACCCCCGCTGTAACCGGTCAAAGCGAGAGAAGTAAGGTCCTCCCGGGTGGAGATGAGCCTCTTTAACGAGCCCCCTTCCGCCCCCATCTCCGTGAGGACCAGAAAGACCACGAACAGCCCGAGGAAGACTCCCCATCTCTTCCCCATTTTCACACCTCCCACCGGGAAACTCACTTACCTTCAGAATACCCGCTCAACCTCGCAATTTCACCCCGCTTTTCACCTCCCTCTCCCGGGTCAGGGGAATTGCGGAAAAACTTTCCCTCCCCTGACGGGGCCCCTGCCGGTGCATAATAAGAGCATGGACCATCGATATTCCATCGACACTTTAACCCACACCACTTTCCCATCTCCGGACACCCTGAAAGGGAGAGGAGTCAGACAGGTCCTCACTCCCTTGAGGTCAGGGGGGAAAAAAGAAGGAGGAACGCCATGACGATGCCCCTCTCCGCGCCGGTGGAATTCGAAACAGAACTCATCGAGGTGATTCAACGCTCGAGACACATCAAAAGTTTCCGATTCCTCCTCCCCCGGGGGGTCACCTACCTGCCGGGGCAGATTTTCGTCCTCACCATCACCATGGGAGGGAAGGAATGGAGGAAGCACTTCTCCCTGTCCAGTTCCCCCACGGAGGAAGGGTATTTCGAGTTCACCAAGAGGATAACGGACAGCGAGTTTTCCCGGAACCTGGCTGAGGTAAAACCGGGCGTCAAGGCACGGGTGAAAATGCCCTTCGGCGAGTTCACCTTCCGGGGAGAAGCAGAAAAGATAGCCTTCGTAACCGGCGGTATCGGAATCACCGCTCCCCGCAGCATCATCCGCTTCATCCACGACAGGAAACTCCCCACCCATGTCTCTCTCATCTACAGCAACCGGACGGCGGAAGACGTGGCCTTTCTGGAAGAACTTCTCGAACTGAAAAAGTCGTGGAAAAATTTCCAGGCCTTCTTCACGCTGACGAAAGAGGAAAAACTCCCGGACTGGGCGGGTTTCAAGGGCCGAATCACAGCCGATATGGTGAGAAGGGCGACGCCCGATTTTCACGAAAGGGTCTTTTTCGTGAGCGGACCTCCCTCCCTCGTGGACTCCCTGGTGGGCGTTATCACCACGGAGTTATCCATTCCAGAAAATCAGGTGAAAGCAGAACGGTACATGGGGTATCGGTGAGGAGAAGAAAAAAAGGCGCCCCTTTTTTAAGGGGCGCCTTTTCACCTCCCGGATACTCCATCAGGGCGAAACGACGAAAGGCCTCATCATCTCGTTGTCCTCGTGCTCGAGAATGTGGCAGTGCCAGACGTAGAGGCCCGAGATGTCGAAGAGCGCCTTCACCCTCGTAATCTGACCCGGATAGGCAATGACCGTGTCCTTGTATCCCACCTCGTCCGGATTGGGAGGAGTGACCGTCCCCGGAATACCGAAGAGGGGGTCGAAGATTTCCCTGTTCACCACCTGGAAACGAACGAGGTGGAGGTGAATCGGGTGCGCGTCCACGGTGAAGTTGTAAATCTCCCAGGTCTCCGTCGTGCCGAGGAGAGGATTCTCCGTCACCTTGATGTAAACCGTCGCCCCGTTCTGAAGTTGAACGGGCACGGGCTGACTGACGCCGGAGGTGTCCGTCCACTTGAGAGGAACGCCCACCGGTGCTGCCGGATTCGTCAGGTCCACGGTCCCCAGAAGGGCAGCCTTCGGCGCGGCGGGGACGCCGATTCCACCGCAAAGCGGCGGGAAGACGCCCACAATCTGCTGGTTCGTGACGGGGTCGACGCAGACCGTAGCGGACTCCTCCTCGTTGAGGGAGACCTGCCTCACCACATCCGGAGGGCCGAGGGGAGGCTCGGCGTTCAGCCTGAGCGCCCACGGGTCCGTGGCCGCGTTCGGGTTGGGAGCGCCGTTCACGACGGGGTCAGTGGGGCTCGCGCCGAGGAGCGCAGTCCGGACGACGAACTGCATCACCTGACCCGTCGTTGCCGGGTCGGCAGGGACGACAGGGAATCCGCCGAAGGGCGCGTCCGGCGCCGTGTTGAGGACGCGGATGACCGTCCCGTCGGGGAGACCGCGGAAGTCGACGATGACGTCTGCCCTCTCAGCCGGACCCATGAGGAGTCCCTCCTGACCCGTCGGCGTCCTCACCTCGGGCGGGAGGGTTCCGTCTCCGGGAAGAGGCGTGGCGAAACCCCGCCTGATGAGAACAACCTGCGGGATGAATCCCTGGTCGTTTCCGATTTTGTAGAAGGGGAAGTTTTTGAGGATCCTCTTCAATCTCTTTCTCTCGGACTTAGGAATTCCCTTGGGAGGTTTCCCCTTCATGACCAGATTGAGGAATCGGGAATCGCACCCGTTGAGGAACCGGAACCGATAAAGAGCCGGAGCCACCTCGAGGACGGGCCAGGTCGTCCCGTTCACGACCATGGTGTTGAAGAAAGCCTCGGGATTCCAGATGGGCGCGATGTCGCTGATAGGCCCGTTCGGGTTTGCCGGGTCAACCGGGTCGGGGACGTATGGACCGGCGTATCCGTCGAAAAAGACTCGAGACTGCGGGTAAAAGAGAGACCCGTCGGCGTTGAACGACCTGTCCTGAATGACGATGGGAATCTCCCGGATGCTGTTTCTCACCGGGTCTCCCGGCGTGTTGAGCGCAGCCAGCGTATCGCCCGGACGGGGAGCGGGTCCGGGGAGGACAGCAGGCTGACCCGTCCTTCCGTCGATTCCCCCGTCGTAGGGCCCTCCGCGGATGAGCCAGAACCCGGCGGGACCGGCGTAGACGTTGAGCCTCGTCATTCCGAGGGAGTGGTCGTGATACCAGATGGTGGCGGCCGCCTGGTCGTTCCTGTAGACGTAATCGACGTATCCGAGATTCCCCGGATTCGTCCCCGTGGAATCGTCGAAGAGAGAACCCTTCATCGCGTAACCGGGCGGGATGTTGTCCGCCACGGGAAGCCACCACGCCTCGGGATAACCGTCGCTGTGAGACTCCACGTGGGCGCCGTGGACGTGGGTCACGATGGGGACGGGTCCGGTGTAGGGCATCGGATTGAGAGTGGCGCAGTCGGTCCGGTTCGTCCCGTCAGCACATCCCACTGCGGGGGGATTCGCCCAGTGAAGGGTCTGGTCGACGAAGAAGAGGTGCGGGAGGAAGGTCCTCATCCCCGACCCGGGAGGGTAGGGATAGCCCGTCGTCGGGTCGATGGCGACGAGTTCGTTCCTCCACCTCACCTTCACGGGGACGTTCGCCACCGTCTCAATCGTGAAAGCGGGATAGTTGAATCCGGAGTTCGGGTCGGGCGCGTTGACCAGGGGGATCGGGTCAGAGGCGGGACCGTAACTCCAGACCGTCGTGGCAGGGAAACCCGCGGGAAGAATCTGCTGCTTGAACTGACGGACGGCGATGTCGTACTCGTTGGGGACTGGCTGTCCCGTGGCCGGGTCGACGCGGTTCGGCATGACCGGGGGAATGACGAGGGGCGTCACATACTTGGGAATGGTCAGGGGGTCCAGCGTCCCTCCCGGCAGGGGAACTCCGGAAGCCCTCCCCCCCGGATAAAGCGAGAGGACAACTGCGACGAGGAAAACCATCAGCCCGGGGAGAATGCACTTTCTCCCCTTCTTGTAAAGATGCCGTGCCATGGAGAAAACCTCCTTTCACTCAGACGGGAAATCCACCCCGTCTCTTTTGATGATTGTGCACTGCTCCC
>RFHC01000188.1 GCA_003696505.1 Deltaproteobacteria bacterium | reverse complement strand
TCAAGGACTTTATTAAATTTTTTAAACTTTCCACCGACTCCGGTGTCAGAGCAAATATCCTCAAGACATGGGCCAAGTCCCTCCATGGGTGTCAGAGCAACCCCGGTGTCTCCGGTGTCAGCGGTGTCAGAGCAAAATTTAAAATAGAGGGGGAAAAAGGAAGCAAAAGATATTATTGATAGTGCAGGTGTCAGAGCGAAACGGGGGAACCGAAGGAGGGAAAGAGCACCAGTATGCTATGGAGACCCCGGTGTTCGTGACATGGTGGACTGGTGTCAGAGCGAGAATGGGTGCTCATTGAGCAGGACGCATGGAAAAGGAATTTCCTGGTGTCAGAGCAAAACCGGGGGGAGAATTTGAGAGATGTTACCAGCAAAGAATACAAATTATCGACGGGAAGGTGTCAGAGCGAAACGGGGGAGTGACAGAGTCCGGGGAAGAACCATGCTTGAGGAACTACACTATGGGAAATACCATCAAACATAGGAGACACTCGACTCCAGAACCGGGGGAACCGGGATAACCGGAAGCCGGAAGGGGCCCGGCCAGGGGAAGAAGAGCAAAAAGGGAAGAAACCTATGTCCAGAAGGAAAACGGATATCCTCATCGTGGGGGCGGGAATCATCGGGCTCACGATAGCCCGTGAACTCGTCCGCCGGAAATCCGGGAAAATTCTCATTATCGAAAAAGAAGAAAAGCTCGGCGCACACGCCTCGGGGAGAAACAGCGGAGTCCTTCACGCGGGAATTTACTACTCCCCTGACAGTTTAAAAGCGAAAACCTGCATCGAGGGAAACCTCCTCATGCGGGAGTACTGCCGGGAGAAAGACCTTCCCCTCCACGACTGCGGGAAACTCATCGTGGCAACGAAAGAAGAGGAACTCCCTGTCCTGGACGAACTCTACGAGAGGGGAAAGAAGAACGGCTCCCCCGTCGAGATGGTAGACGAAAAACGCGCATCGGAAATCGAACCAGCCGCGCGGGTGGTGAAAAGGGCCCTTTACTCCCCCCTCACCGCCGTGGTCGACCCCCTCCCCATCCTCCACTCACTCAAAAGAGACCTCGAGGAATCGGGCACGGTGGAATTCCTCTCTCCCTGCAGGTATCTCACCCTCAAAGGACCCCGTACTGCCCTCACTTCGACGGGTGAAGTTGAGTTTTCCCGCTTCATCAATGCCTCCGGAGCCTACTGCGACAGAGTTGCTGTGGACTTCGGGGTAGGAAAGAAATTCCGCCTCATCCCGTTTAAGGGAATCTACCGGAAACTGAGGAGAGAAAAAGCGCACCTCGTCCGGGGGAACATTTACCCCGTCCCGGACATCTCCTATCCCTTCCTCGGTGTCCACTTCACCCGGAGCATCCACGGGGAGGTATACATCGGACCGACGGCAACGCCGGCTCTCGGGAGGGAAAATTACGGCATCCTCAGAGGGCTCGACTCCGAAGCCCCTTCCATTCTCCTGACCGACGCGCTCCTCTTCCTGAAGAATCCCGCGTTCCGGAGGCTCGCCATCGAGGAGACGAGGAAATACATCCCCTCCCGCTTTTTCAAAGACGCCTCCCGGCTCGTCAGAGGACTCACTCCAGAGGACATCGTCCCGTCAGAGAAAGCGGGAATCCGGGCCCAACTCGTGGACAGGGAAACGGGGGACCTCGTCACCGACTTCGTCGTGGAGTCAACGGAGGAGTCGGTCCACATTCTCAACCCCATCTCGCCAGCTTTCACCAGTTCAATGTCCATCGCCCGGCAGATTGCAGACAGGTTCTTCTGATACTCTCATGAAGGATTGACCCGGGAAGGGACAACCTTCATCTCCGCCCCGGTCCCACCGACGGCGCGGGTTTTTCGCCAGTTCGGTGTTTCGTCGAATCGCCGAATCTTTGATTCGCGGTCTCGTCAATTCGGCGGCTCTGATGCCCGGACGTTCTGTGCTTCGGTATCCGGAAATCTACTTCCCCTTCCACCGGGGTTTCCTCTTCTCCACGAATGCCCTCATCCCTTCCCGGAAATCCTCCGTCGGGATGAGCTCGATGATTTCGTGAACGCCCGCTCGAAGCGCGGAAGCGATGATATCCTTCACCGCCCCCTGGGCTCTCTTGACGGCCCTTATGGAGAGAGGAGAACTGGCTGATATCTTCGCCACGAATTCACCCCCCACCGCCTCGAGCTGGTCGTGGGAGACGACCAGGTCAACGAGGCCGAGCTCAGAGGCCTCGCGCGGGGACATCCGCTCGCATGTGAGGCAGTAGCGAATCATTCTCTTCCCGAGAAGGGCGAGGCCAACGGTGGAGGCAATGGGAGGAAACGCACCGATGAGACCTTCCGGGACGGAGAATTCCGACCTCTCCGAAGCGACGACGATGTCGAAGAGGAGGTTGAGCTCGAAACCGCCTCCGAAGGCGTATCCATTCACGAGGGAGATGACGGGTTTCTCCAGTTCCATGAGCGTTTCGAGAAGCGGGCCCGCAATCTTCTCGAAGAAGTACCTCCCCTCCGAGAAGTTTTCCCACGACCCCATGACGGCGATGTCGTCTCCCGCGCAAAAGGCCCTCCCCCTGCCCGTAACGACGACCGCCCTCACCTCCGGGTCCCCTTCCGCCTTCCGGAGGGCCCTGTCGAGGCCGGTCCACATATCCTCGTTGAGGGCGTTCAACTTGTCCGGCCTGTTGAGCGTGAGGAAGGCATGGTCGTGGCGCTTCTCGTATATGACGGGCCCGAATTCAACTTTTTCATACGTCCAGGAGTAGAAGCCGCCTCTTCCCTTCTTCCCCATCTTCCCGGCATCGACCATTTCACGGAGGAGCGGCTCGGGTTCGTATTCTTCCAGGCCCGTTTCCCTCTTCCTCTCCTCGAGGATTCCCAATATCGAGTCGAGTCCGTACTCGTCCGCGTAAAGGAGGAGCCCCTTCGGGTAATTCATCGTAAACCTCATTGCCCGGTCAATCGTATCCCTGTCCGCCACGGATTCCCGAATGAGCCAGCAGGCTTCGTTCACGGCAGGCGCGAGCAGCCTCACGGGGTTTACCCGGTACATCCCCTCCTTCGGCACGGTTGCTCTCCCGTACTTCCCGGAATAGCGGTAAAATCCCTCTCCCGCCTTCATGCCCGTCTTCCCTTCCCTCACCATCTCCTCGAGGAAAGAGGGGAAGGAAACGGAAATCCCCCGTCCCCTCATCTCGCGAAACACGGCAAGGAGCACGTCGAGCCCGGAAAAATCCATCACCTCGCAGGGCCCCATGGGCATCCCCAGGCGGTAGCGGGCAGCGGCATCCACCTCTTCAGGTTTCACGCCCTCCTCCACGAGCCTCAGCGCCTCGAGGAAATACCGGAGGTTTATCCTGTTGACGATGAACCCGGGCACCTCTTTCTCAACGGGAATCACCTCCATTCCGATTTTTCTGGAAAACTCGCAGGCCTGACGGAAAGCCTTGTCCGAGGTCTCTTTCCCCCGAATCACCTCAACGGCTTTTATGAGCGTGGGGGGATTGAAGAAGTGTATCCCCACGAGCCTCCCCTTTTCTCCCAGCGCAGCCGCAATCTCTGAAATGGGGATTGTGGAGGTGTTCGTCGCCAGGAGGGCACCTGGAGGACACGCCCTCTCGAGTTCGCGAAAGACCCGTCGCTTCACCTCCGTCTCCTCAACGACGGCTTCCACCGCAACTTCCACTCCCTCTCCGGCAGAAGCGACGTCGGTGCTGAAGGTAATCCTCCCGAGGACTTCTTCCGGCTTTTCGCTCACCCTGCCCTTCTCAAAAAGCTTCTCCAGACTCCACGTTATCTTCCCTCTCGCCTTCTCAAGCTGTTCTTCACTGATGTCCACGAGAGCAACCTGACAGCCCGATTGAGCACAGACCTGGGCAATGGACGTCCCCATCGTCCCTGCACCGATGACGAGAACCTTCATTGACTCCCTCCTTTCTCAAACTTCCTCTCTCAACCTATCGATAGGGTTGCACCCGGAGGAAATCTCGTCAAGAGAATCACAACTCACCGGATGTGTTCCCACTCACTCCGGGATCGGTGAGGCATATTCATTCTGCATGGGACTTAATTTTTTTCCATCATGTATTGTGAAAGCCGCGAACATTTGATATTCTTTCCTCCCAATTTCCAGTTCATATCTCTTAACTTTCAACGGGAGGGGGTTCGATGCTCAGAGACTATCGGGAAATCCAGGAAGAACTCGAAAGGGGCGACTACACGGCGAGTTTCCCCTGGAAAAAGGTAGGACCACTCTGGATTCTCGACCAGGGAGGAAAAATTCTCATCGGTGACGTGAAGTTTTTTGACCCCGTAAGAATCAGGGTTGGACCTCGTGGATACGTGGAAATTGGAGATTACACCCACATCAACCACAGAACGGAAATTCACTGCAAGAAAAAGGTCATCATCGGGAAATACTGCAGCATCGCCTGGGACGTCATCATCATGGATACGGATTATCACGGAATCGGGACGAATCCCCGCGTAGACAAGCCCGTCATTCTGGAAGAGTCTGTCTGGGTGGGAAACAACGCCATAATCACGAAAGGCGTTACTATCGGGAGAGGTGCCATCGTCGCAGCCGGAAGCGTCGTGGTAAAGGATGTTCCCCCTTTCACAATCGTTGGTGGAAACCCGGCGAAACCCCTGAAAGAAATTGAGCCATTTGAGGGGAAACATGGACAGCCCTACGAACCCAAGTGGTGGGACCCCTCATTCGTGCCGAAACCTCACCCGGATGAGATAGAAGAGGGATGAGGGTAGAGATTTTCAGGACCCGTGAAGCCGAACGATATTGCCATAATCCACTATTCCGGTCCTCCCATCGTTGGAGGTGTTGAGTCAACAATTTTCTTTCACGCGAAATACCTCGTCGACTATGGATTCTCGGTCACTCTCATCGCCGGGAGGGGTGAGAAGTTCCACCAGAAGGTGGAATTCGTAAGAATACCGGAAGTTGATTCCAGAAACCCGGATATACTCAGGGTTGCCGAATCGCTAAACAACCAGAAAATTCCCCGGGAATTTTACGAGCTGAGGGATTCCCTTCGAGAAAAACTGTTGCCGAAAATAAGAGACAAATCTGCAGTGATTGTGCACAACGTGGCCACACTCCCCCAGAACCTTCCTCTCACTTCGGCTCTTCACCTTCTGGCACAGGAAACCTCTACCCCATTTATCCTCTGGTGCCACGACATCGCCTGGCTCGACCCGGTTTACCTCCCTCGCCTCCACGAGGGTTATCCCTGGGACCTTCTGAGAACGAGGTGGGAAGGAGTCCGTTACGTCACGATTTCAAAAGAACGGGCGGCTCAGTTATCGAAAATAACAGGCATACCGGAGGATGAAATCTCCATCATCCCTCCCGGCGTCGAGCCGCTCAGATTTTTCCGCCTCCACTCCTTAACTGAAGAAATCCTCACGTCTCTCAATCTCGAGAAAGCCGACCCCCTCATTCTCTACCCGACAAGAATCATAAAGCGGAAAAACATTGAATTCGCAATTAACGTCGTCTCTTCCCTCAGAGATGTGACGCCCGACCCCCACCTGGTGATTACAGGTCCCCCCGGCCCTCACAATCCCGAAAACCTTAGTTACCTTCAAACACTTTTAGAACTGAAGGAAACCATGGGAGTGGGCGAGCGCGTTCACTTCCTCTACGAGAGAATAGAAGGGGGAGAAACCACAGGAGTCCCTGAAGAAATTCTTTCAGACCTTTTTCGAGTTGCGGACCTCGTCCTCTTCCCGAGCCTTCGCGAGGGATTCGGAATCCCTCTCCTCGAAGGAGGGCTCTCCCTCGTCCCCATATTCACAACCCACATTCCCTCTGTTTCCGCAGTAGGGAGCGACCTCGTCCACTTAATCAGTCCCGATGAATCACCGCACATGGTGGCATTGAAAATCGCCTCTTTCCTGGAAAATGACAGGAGGCACAGGCTCAGGAAAAAGGTAATGATGGAGTTTTCGTGGGAACGAATTATTAAGGAAAAACTCATACCCCTCCTGAAGGAGGTTTTCTCTCATGAGAGAGCATGGACCAAGGGAGAATGAAACGGTAGAGTCAGGGAACGGGATAACGAGATTCCATTGCAGCGAATTTTCTGACCTGAAACAACTCGTTGCAGTGAAAGAGAAAAAAGACGTCACCATTTCGCTCTGCCTTCCGACCCTTAACGAAGAAGAGACAATAGGGACAATCATAACCGTTCTCAAAAAGTCGCTCGTGGAAAAATTCCCTCTCCTCGACGAAATAATCGTGGTGGATTCGTCATCCAGTGATGGGACCAGAGAAATCGCGCGGAACCTTGGAATTCCCGTTTTTCTCCACAGGGATATCCTCCCCACATACGGCACTTTCCAGGGAAAGGGGGAAGCTCTCTGGAAGAGTCTCCACGCAACAAAGGGAGACATCATCGTCTGGATAGACACCGATATTCAAAACATTCATCCCCGTTTCGTCTACGGACTCGTGGGTCCTCTTCTCTTTTACGACTCAATCTCTTACGTAAAGGGATTTTACCGAAGGCCCTTGAAAGTTGGGGACAGTCTCTACCCCACCGGTGGGGGGCGGGTCACAGAATTAACGGCAAGACCTCTCCTTAATATCTTCCTCCCGGAAGCGGCAGGTCTCATACAACCTCTCTCCGGCGAATACGCGGGGAGAAGAAGTTTGCTGGAAAAGCTCCCTTTCTTCACGGGGTACTCGGTAGAAATTGGCCTCATCGTCGATATCGTGAAAAATTTCGGTACCCGGAGCATCGCACAGACCAACCTGATTGAAAGGATCCACAAAAACAAACCCCTCAGGGAACTCTCTAAAATGGCGTACTCCATCACGCGTTCATTTCTCAAAAAGATGGAAGACTACGGACTGATAAACATCAATGAGTTTCCGGGGAAATCAGGGGAATTCCTCACGTTCTCGGACCTGGATTCCCCGCCAGAGAGAGAAATTATCACTGAGCACATCCGTCCCCCCATCCACATCATCCCTGAATACGAAAGGAAGTTCTCCCACGAAGGAAGAAGGGAGGAACTAATTCCCCGGGAAGGGAGAAGCGAGGTGTGGCAGGGACTCTGATTCTCATCCGCCACGGACGGACGGAATGGAACGAAAAAGGGAAATATCAGGGGCAGTCCGACCCGCCCCTGAACGAGGAGGGAAGGAGACAAATCAAGCATCTCTCTTTTGAACTGTGTTCTCTGGGAGGAGACATCATCTACACGAGCCCCCTGAAGCGCGCAAAGGAAACAGCGAGCATCCTGGCTGAAAAGATGAGCGTGAAGGTTATCGAAGACCCTGACCTGATGGAAATGAATCTGGGGGAGTGGGAAGGGGCCACGAGGGATGAGATTCTCAAACGCTATCCACGACTTCTCCGCCTCTGGGAAGAGAATCCCTGGGAAGTGCAGATTCCGGGAGGCGAAAACCTTTCACTCGTGGCAGAACGAGTCTACAGGTTTCTTGACCGTGTGTCGGAGAAACACCGGGAAGGGAAAATAATCGCCGTCACCCATCTCATTCCTATTTTTCTCATCAGAGTAAAGCTCAACGGAATACACCCCTCGAAAATCTGGGAGCAATCATTTCCCAACGGCCATATGGAACTTTTCCCCCTACCCTGAAAAAGAGTAAAAATGAAAAAACCCGTTGAGAACCAACGGCACAGGGGAAGTATTCACTCAAAATCCGCGCTTACAAATCGTGCGGATAGCGAAACCACCAGGTGCGCGAGAGCAGAAAAAATGAAGACAAACCGAGCGATTTTCATCAACCCCGGAAATCCAGAGAGCATCTGGAACGCTGAACTTACCGGCGCAGTCGCGACCGTAACCGCCACCGAAATTGACCGGGTTCTTCCCTGCCTGAGGGAAGCTGAGAAACTGAGGGAGAGCGGGTACTTCGTAGCAGGATACATCGCCTACGAGGCTGCCCCTTCTCTCGACCCGAAAATGACCACCCATCCCCCGTCCTCTCTTCCTCTCTGCCACTTCACGGCGTTCGAGAAGATGAGAAAACCTTCCCCTCCATTTTCGAAAGAATCGGGATTCGCAATTTCCAAACTCCAGGAAGAAATATCTGACGACGATTACCTCGCCCGAGTCCTGCTCGTGAAAGACCTCATATCACGGGGCGACGTGTACCAGGTAAACCTCACGTACCGTCTCCGGGGAAGGTTCGAGGGTTCTTCCCTCACGCTCTTTTCAGAGATACTCGAAAAGGTGGACTTTCCCTACTGCGCCTTCCTCGATTCTCAGGAGTGGTCCATTCTCTCCTTTTCCCCGGAACTCTTCTTTCACGTAAAGGGGAACAGAATAAAGACCTCACCAATGAAGGGCACCGCTCCGAGAGGCGCCACGGAAGAGGAGGATGTGAAGAGGGAAAAGGAACTCTCCGAATCGCTGAAGAACGCAAGCGAGAACCTCATGATTGTTGACCTTCTGAGGAATGACCTGGGGAAGATTTGCCTCCCCGGCTCCGTTCGCGTCCCCTCTCTCTTCCGGGTTGAGAAGTACCGGACTCTCTTCCAGATGGTGACGGACATCGTGGGTGAGCTCTCAGGAAGAGGGTCTCTCGAAGAGATACTGAGAGCCCTCTTTCCCTGCGGGTCGATAACGGGAACCCCGAAAATACGGAGCATGGAAATTATCAGGGAAGTAGAGAAATCTCCGCGGGGGGTGTATACCGGAGCGATAGGACTGCTGATGCCGACCGGGGAATCGATATTCAGCGTCGCCATCCGCACGGCAACGGTCTTGAAAAAGGCGAGGCTCGTCGAGTTCGGAACAGGAGGGGGAATCGTTTTCGATTCCAGCCCGGCAGAGGAACTGGAAGAGACGAAACTGAAGTCCCTCTTCTTCCGGTCGCATGACTCCTCTTTTTCCCTTCTCGAGACGGTTCTCTACGAAAAAGGGAAAGGGTTTTTCCTCCTGGAGGAACACGAAAAAAGAATGGAGGAGGGAGCCACTTACTTCTCCTTCCCCTTCCAGAAGAGCGAGTTCAGAAAGTCGCTCGAAAAAGCGGTTACCGGATTGAGATGGGAGAAAGCTGTCGTCCGGATTCTCCTCGACAGAGAAGGGCGCTTTTCCTGGACCGTCACACCCATAAAAGAGGAAGAAATACGACCATGGACCGTCAGGGTTATTCCTGCTGACTTCGACCCATCCTCTCCTTTCGTCCTCCACAAGACGACGGT
>RFHC01000187.1 GCA_003696505.1 Deltaproteobacteria bacterium | reverse complement strand
TCGAGGCGCTCCTCATGTGCATCACCAGTTCCGTCGTCGCGTACTCCCTCTTCGGCTCCATCTACGGGTGGGGCGCGCTCTTTAAAATCCCTCCCCTCTTCTTCAGCAGGCCCGCCGAACTCCCCATCTGCGCCATTTTCTCCATATTCATCGCCCTCTTCGGCATCGGATACATCAAGACCTTCATCTACATTCGGGAAAGATTCAAAGAAATAGAGATACCGACGATTTTCAAGCCCGCTCTGGGAGGCCTCCTCATCGGCCTCGTGGGCATCTTCTTCCCTCACATCCTCGGCCCGGGTTACGGATGGATACAGGAAGCCATAAACGACAACCTGACGATAACCGTCCTCGCCCTCTTCGCCGTCCTCAAAGTGCTCGGCACCTGCTTCACCATCGGGTCCGGCGGGTCGGGAGGCGTTTTCGCTCCCTCCGTGGCCATCGGCGCCGTCCTGGGGGGACTCTTCGGAAAAGGCTTCAACGCTCTCTTCCCGGCAGTCAACGTGAACGAGCCGAGCTTCGTCATCCTCGGGATGGGAGGAATTCTCTCCTGCGTGGCAAACACGCCGCTGGCAGCATTTCTCATGGTGACGGAGATGACGGGGAGTTACAACCTCATTGTCCCCATGCTCCTCGTGGCTGTCGTCTCTTACATCGCCTCGGGAGGTCTCTCTCTCTACGAATCACAGGTGACGGGGAGATTCCAGTCTCCCATCCACAGGCGTCGATTCTTCTTCGACATCATGGAGGACCTGAAGGTCAGGGACGTCATCACCTATCACCACCCCGTCATCACCATTCCCGAAGACACACCCCTGGGGAAAATCATCGAAATCGTGAAGGACTCGACAAACCCCTACTTCCCCGTCGTCAACTCCAAAGGAGAGATGACGGGTATATTCTCAATGGAGGACCTGAGGAAGTGCTTCGGCGACGATGACCTCCTCTGCGACCTGGTCATCGCCAAGGATATTGGAGTCACCGAGGGAATCATAACCACCACACTGGACGAAAACATGAACGTGGTGATGAAAAAGTTTCTCGAGAAAAACCTGGAGGAGATTCCCGTCGTCGATGAGGAGACGGGAAAGAAGGTGATTGGATTCCTCTCGAGGAGAGACGTGTTTATCATCTACCAGAAGAAGATGCAGGAAATGGGTTTTCAGGTGGAGGAAGAATTCTGAAAGGAGGGAAAAGTGAGGAGACTCTTTACCGCTGTCGTCCTTGCCCTCTGCGTCCTCACCTCAATCTCCGCCCCGGGTGAGGAGCAGGCTATCGTCATCCACCGAAAGGGAGAGAGGAAACTCCCCATAAAAGCCTCCGTCACTTTCTGCACCGAGATTCAGAATAAGGAGTGCGAGAGCCCTTCGGAAAGATTCTCCATATCCGACGGGAAGGTCTACTGCCACACCACGATAACCGGCGCCACCTCATACATCGAGGTGAAGCACCGGTGGTATCACGGGGACAAACTCGTCCAGGAAATCCGACTTCCCGTCCGCTCATCCCGGTGGAGGACCTGGTCACTCAAGACCCTTGAAAAAGGAGCGGAAGGGACGTGGAAGGTAGAGGTCCTGGCCGGCGACGTCCTCATCGGGGAAGGGAGTTTCCAGGTCACCCCTCAGGAAGAAGGGAATTAACGTCCCGGATTTCTTCGTCACTCAAATCGGTGACGAACATGTGGCCCGGCCGGTGAGTCACTGCCAGGGGGATCCTGCTCTCCTCGATGACAACACGGGGAGTGACACCGCACGCCCAGAAGAGGGGTATCTCCCCCTCGAGCAGGGGGACAGGGTCTCCGAAATCGGGAGAAGAGAGGTCACTTATCCCGATCCCCTCCGGATACCCCACGTGGACGGGCGCCCCGTGGGCCAGCGGGTAGCGGGAGGTGACGAGGACAGCCTTCGCAACGAGCGATGCGGGAATCGGCCTCATCGAGACAACCATATTCCCCCGAAAGGGACCCGACGGCACGAGGGGAATCGTGGTGCGATACATGGGGACGTTCCTCGAAAGTTCGATGTGACGGACCGGAATCCCCTCCTCGAGGAGCGCCCACTCGAAAGAGAAGCTGCACCCCAGCAGGATAAACCCCAGATTTTTCTCCCTGAGGAAGGAAATGTCCGTCACCCTCTTTTCGTGCTTCCCCTCGACGAAAACGTCGTACCCGGGAAGGTCCGTGTGGAGGTCCGCCCCTTCGGCAACCCGAACGCGCCCTCCCCGGCCGGGGGGCGACACGTCGATAATCGGGCAGGGAGCGGGATTCTTCCTGCAGAAGTCGAGCGCATCCGGGAAAAATTCCTCCGGGATTCCGAGAAGATTCGCCTGGACGAACCCCCCGCAGACGCCCGGCGTTGGGCCCGCGTACTCCCCCTTCCTCACCATGAGGCGGAACTCTTTCGGGGACATCTCCCTCACCGGTCACATCCCCAGGTAGGACTTCTTCACCTCGTCAGAAGCCGAGACCTCTTCGGAGGGACCCTCCAGGACAATGGCGCCGTTTTTCAGGACGTAGACATACGACGCCAGGGAGAGCGCTTCTTTCACGTTCTGCTCGACGAGGAGGATGGTCTTCCCCTCTCTCTCGTTGAGTTCACGAAGGACCCGGAAAATCTGTTTCACGATGACCGGTGCGATTCCGAGAGACGGCTCGTCCAGGAGGAGGAGGTCCGGTCCCGACATGAGAGCCCTCCCGATGGCGAGCATCTGCATTTCTCCCCCGGACAGGGAACGGGCAAGCTGTTTTCTCCTCTCCCTGAGGCGGGGGAAGAGGCTGTAGACGAACTCCAGGTTTTCCCGAAACTTCTCCTCCGAGGTCAGGGTATAGGCACCCATGATGAGATTTCTCTCCACCGTGAGCCTTCCGAATATCTTCCTCCCTTCCGGGACGAGAGATATCCCGAGCCTCACCCTCTCGTGGGCGGGAATACGGGAGATATCCTCCCCCTTGAAGAGGATTTTCCCCTTCTTCGTCGGGACCACACCGGTGATTGTGTTCATGAGGGTCGTCTTTCCCGCGCCGTTGGAACCGATAATCGCCGTAATCTTCCCCTCTCTCGCCTCGATGGAGACGCCCCGGAGAATCGTCACCTCTCCGTATCCGGAATGGAGGTCTTCCGTCCTGAGCATCACTCCTCCCCCAAGTACGCCCGAATCACCCTCTCGTCGCGGGATACCTCTTCAGGCTTCCCTTCAGCTATTTTCTCCCCGTTGTCGAGGACAATCACCCTGTCGGAGAGGGGCATGACCACGTCCATCACGTGCTCGACGATGAGGACGGTGATCCCCTTCTCCTCTTTTATCCTCTTTATCAGATTTACGGCGCTCTTAATCTCGGCCTGCGTGAGACCGGCGAAGACCTCGTCCATGAGGAGAAGCCTGGGCCTCGTGGCGAGGGCCCGCCCGAGCTGGAGCCACTTCTGCTCCGCCAGCGTGAGTTCTCCCGCCATGTAATCGAGCTTCCCGCCGAGGCCGACGAAGGTCCCCCACGCCTCCGCTTCCTCCGACGCACGGGAAACGCTCCAGGTCCTGCAGAAAGCCCCCACCATGATGTTCTCCCTCACCGTCATGTTCCCGAAGATTTTCACGATTTGAAAGGTCCGGGCGATACCGAGGTGGGTGACCTTTTCAGGAGAGTAGCCGGTGATGTCCCTCCCCTGAAAGAAGACCTTTCCTCCGTCGGGGCTGAAGTAGCCCGCGATGCAGTTAAAGAGGGTCGACTTGCCTGCCCCGTTCGGCCCGATGAGTCCGACGATTTCCCCCTCGTGGACATCGAAGGTGACGTCTCTGTTCGCCACCAGACCGCCGAACCTCTTCGTAACTCCTCTGAGGGAGAGCAGCGCGCTCACTTTCTCCTCCGGATGAGGCCCATGAGCCCTGTGGGCTGGTAGACGGCAAAGACGATGATGAGGAGGCCGTAGATGATGAGGTCGTACCCCCTTCCCGTGCCTCCCAGGTATATTCTCGTGAACTCGGATAGGGGAATGAGGACGGCGGCCCCCACGAGAGGACCGAAGAGGGTCCCCACTCCACCGAGTATCACGATGAGGACGATCTGAATCGAGAGCATCAGGTGATAGACGCTCGGGGGGTCTATGAATGTCACGTACTGGGCGTAGAATGTCCCCCCCATCGCCGTGAAGAGGGCGGAGAAGAACATGGCCACAGACTTGTAAAGAGCGGAGTTGACTCCCAGGCTCCGCGCCGCGTCCTCCTCGGAGTTTATCGCTCTCAGGTAGAACCCCACCTTCGACCGGTCAAGGAGGAAGATGGTGAGGGTCGAGAGGAGGTAAAAGGAGAGGATGATGTAGAGGTAGGGAATCTTGTTTACCCCGAAGTAGAAGTTGCCGAAGGACTCATCGAGTATCGGGAGAAAGAGGCCCGAGGCACCCCCCACGGCGTCAACGTTCCGGAAGAGGATGTGGAATACCTCCCCGAAAGCGATGGTAATCATGGCGAAGTAATGCCCTTTCAGCTTGAAGGAAGGGTATCCGAGGATGATGGACACGACCCCTGCGAGAAAAGCCCCGGCCACAAGCCCCACCCACGGGGAGACGCCGAAGTTCAGGAAGAGGAGAGTAGAGGTGTAAGCGCCGAGGCCGAAAAACATGGCGTGCCCGAGGGATACCTGCCCCGCCAGACCGCCCAGGATGTTCCAGGCGTTCCCCAGGAAGGCGAAGAGGAGGACCTTGATGAGAAGGTCCTGGGGGAAGGGTTTCCGGAAGACGAAAGGATAGGCCAGTGCGAGAAAGACCCCTCCCAGCGTGAAGAGGAGAGACCGGAGGTTCAGTTCCTCCTTCCTTATGAGGAAAAGGCCCGTCAGGTTCATATCACGTTACCCCGAAGAGCCCCCTCGGACGGACGAGGAGGACGAAGATGAAAATCGAATAAACGAAGATGTGCTTGTATTCAGGAGGGGCCACGTATCCTCCCAGGGACTCCACGAGCCCCACGAGAATCCCCGCAACGAACGCACCGTGGATGCTCCCGAAACCTCCAAGGCAGACGACGACGAAGGCCGTGAGTCCGAAGACCCCTCCGACTTCCGGGAAGATGTAGAAAAAGTTCGCCAGGAGAGCTCCGGCGATGCCGGCTGCCGCCCCTCCGATACCCCAGGAGAGACTGAAAATCCTGTCAGGGTCGATACCCATGAGCTGGGCGGCCTCCCTGTTTTCCGCCGTCGCGGTGATGGCCGCGCCCGTTTTCGTGTAGTTCATTATCCAGAAGATGATTCCCGTCGTGACGAGCGCCCCCGCCGCCGCGACGAGTTCGGGTATTCCCACGTAAACGCCGAAAATCCTGAAAGTCCCGGAGAGAAGGGTTTTCTGAATGGAGCGGTAATCGGGTTTAAAAACGGCGAATATGACGTAACGGAGGAAAATCATGAGCCCGAAGGTGGAGAATATCTGGATGAGCATGGGCCCGTCCAGAATTCTCCGGATGATGGTCCGGTAGGTGACGACACCGACGACGAAAAGGAGCGCCCCTGCCACCGGAATGGAGAAGAGGGGGTCGATTCCGAAGAAAGTGTAGAGCACGTACGAAGTATACATGCCGAGCATGAGGAAGTCGCCGTGAGCAAAGTTGACGATGTCCATCACTCCCCAGATGAGGGTGAGACCCACGGCAACGAGCGAATAAATGAACCCGAGGAGGAGTCCGCTCGTTATCGCCTGCATCAAATCCGGATTCATCCTCTCTCCTCTCCTTTCCCGGTCAATCCGGAAGAAGGCGTAAAAAGGGGGCGGACTCCGGCGCCCGCCCCCTTCTCATTGCTTACCTCTTATCCCACGGGACGAAGGGGTAGACGATTTCGTGGGAGGCGAGGTCGAAGGGCCAGACGGTGTAGTACTTTCCGTCGATGAGCTGGACCACGATGCCCCGGCCGAGGTAGTTCTGATGCTTTTCGTTGAACTTGATCCCCTCCCAGGGCATGATGAGCTTGTCGCCGGAAATCTCGTAGTTTACGAGAGCCTTCCGAATCGCCTCGGGGTCCGTCGAGCCGGCCCTGTTAATCGCATCGGCAAGGGTAATGAGGCCCGTGAAGGTCCTCGCCGAATTCCCGTTCATGTCCTTCCCGAATCTCTCTTTGAAGAGCTTGTTGATTTCGGCAATCATCGGTTTCTTCTTCGCCAGGTCGAGAGCCCACACCTCACGGGAGAGGATGTAATCCCCATCCTTCCCGAGGGACTTGGAAAACTCTCCCGAGATGAACCCGGCATCCATGGCGAGAATCATCTTCGGGGCAAAGTTGAATTTCTTCAGCGTCTTCATGAAGAGGATGGCGTCAGAGACGTAAGAGGCCGGCATGATGACATCAGCCCCCGATGCCTTCAGTTTGTTGACCTCCGAGTCGAGGGAGGAGCTGTTCGCAGAGTAGGAAACAATCTCAGCGACTTTGTACCCGTATTTCTTCGCGTACTTCGTCTCCGTCTCCTTGACTCCCTTTCCGAAGTCGGTGTTCTCGTGGAAGATGGCCACGGTCTTAATCCCTGCTTTTTTCTGCTCGTTCAGGTCGTTGAGGAACTGGAAGAAGTTTTCCGAGAATGTGTCGTCGTTGGGAGTGGTCCGGAAGAACCACTTGAACCC
>RFHC01000186.1 GCA_003696505.1 Deltaproteobacteria bacterium | reverse complement strand
CGGCAACCCTCTTCCCTGTGGGGGGGTCTATCTTCGGAATCTCGATGTTCCCCGTCACCCGTTCGAAGTCAGCTACGAATCGCTCGAGGCGCCCGATAGCGACTGGCTGGTCCTTCTTTCCGATGACGCAGGGCATCTCGCACTGCTCTTCCTGGGGACAGACCCTCCCGCAGATGGCGGGGAGGCTGTTATCCTCCTTTATCTTCCTCGCCGCCTCAATGAACTTCCCGAGGCGAACGAGCTCGATGAACTCGGGAATCTTTATATTCACGGGACATCCCTTGACGCACTGAGGGTTCTTACACTGAATGCACCGGGAAGCCTCGAGGATGGCGAGGTCTGGAGTCAGCCCGTAAGGGACCTCGCGGAAATTCTTGATTCTCTCCTGAGGAGGCTGCTCCGGCATCGGTTGCCGCGGGATGGTGAAGGGTTTCGGTCTTTTCCTCTCCTGCTGCATTTACCGTCCTCCCTCTTTGACCTTCTTCATCATCTTCTCGAGGAACATCTCGTACGAGAGCTTCTCCTGCTCCAGGTAAGCCCTGTTTCTCTTCGCAAGCTCGAGAAAGTCAACTTCGTGACCGTCGAACTCGGGACCGTCAACGCAGACGAAACGGGTCTTCCCGCCAATCGTGACCCGGCAGGCGCCACACATCCCCGTGCCGTCAACCATGATGGGGTTGAGGCTGACGATTGTCTTGAGGCCGTAAGGCCTCGTCACCTCAGAGACGGCGCGCATCATCGGAATCGGACCGATGGCGATGACCTCGTTTATCGTCTCTCCCCGGTCGATGACCTCCTTCAGGGCGTCCGTGACAAAGCCCTTCCGGGCGTAACTCCCGTCGTCGGTGGTGACGAGTATTTCGTCGCTTATTTCCCTCATCTCGTCCTCGAGGATGAGGAGGTCCTTCGTCCTCGCCCCGATGATGGTGATGAGTTTGTTTCCCGCCTCCTTGAAGCCCTTCGCGATGGGAAGGAGGGGAGCATTCCCGATACCGCCTCCCACACAGACGACCGTGCCCACCTTCTCGATGTGCGTCGGCCTTCCCAGGGGACCCACCACGTCGATGAGCTCATCCCCCACCTCGAGGAGGGAAAGCTCTTTCGTCGTCTTGCCGACAACCTGGTAGATGATGGTCACCGTGCCGGCATCGGGGTCTGAGTCGACGATGGTCAGGGGAATCCTCTCCCCGTGCTCGTCTATCCTGAGGATGAGAAACTGGCCCGGCTTCCGCTTCCGGGCGATATAGGGAGCCTCTACTTTTTTCAAAAAGACGTCCCGGGCAATCTCCTTCTTTTCGACGATTCTGTGCAATTGAATCCTCCTTGAACGTATTCAGGAAGGAAATTCTGACCAGACCGGAGTAAAAATATAATTTCAGGGATGAAAAATCAACCCCTAATTTCCGATTCTAACATCTCCCTCATCGTGCGGAGTATCTTGTTCTTCCCCTCTCCCGTGCGAGCAGACGAGAGTATCGGTTCCCTCCCCGTCAACTCCACGACCTCTCCGAGGAAGCCGGTCGAGAGACGCGCTTTTTCCTTCTGCGTCAACCTGTCCACCTTCGTGAAAACAACGACGGCAGGCACACCCTTCCCTTCGAGGAATTCGAGGAGAATCCTCTCCTCCTTCTCGAGTCCCCTTTTCGAATCCGCCAGGACGAATACCCCCCTGAGGTTTCTCACCCGCCGGAAGTACTCGTCCATGAGGAGTTTCCACACCTTTCGCGTTGAGCCCGGAACTTTCGCGAATCCGTAACCGGGAAGGTCTGCCACGAGGAAGGAGTCGTTCACGAGGTAGTAGTTGATTGACCGGGTGCACCCGGGCGTCTGGGAAACGCGGGCGAGCTTCTGCCTCCCCAGGAGGTTGTTCAGGAGAGAGGACTTCCCCACGTTCGACCTGCCCGCGATTGCAACCTGAGGGTATCCCGGGTCTTCCACCTGCTCAGGAGCGTAAATCGTTTTCAGGAGTCTGACAGTTCTGACTTTCATCATCAGGGGTTGAAGAGCTCCCTCTCCACCTCCCGGAAGAACTCCTCGAAAGACCCCCTGGAGGGGTCAAACTCCTCTGTCACCTTCCTGATAACGAGTCTTCCCTCGGAGAGCTTCTTCTCCCCGTAGAAGGAGAATTCGTTGAAATCGGACTCGAATTTCTCGAAGATGAACCCCGCCTTCTCCATCGTCTGCCCCGGGAAGAGAATCGCCATCGTCGCCCCGTAACAGCGGCAAACAAGCGCCCCCATTACTTCCAGCTTCCGGAGAAACTCGGCAACCTTCTGGAGAACAAAGTCCCCTCTCTGGTATCCGTTCAGTTCGTTGTACTCCTTGAAGTTCTCTATGTTTATGAGGGTGAGGGTAACGGGATTCCCCTTCCGGGCCTCTTCCAGGGCCACAGCCCCGGCGTGCTTGAGAAAGTAATTCAGGTGGAAAAGGCCCGTGAGGCGGTCGGTGTTTTCCAGCTCTTCCGCCTGCTCTCGAATCCTCTGGAAGTGGAGCGTGTTGTCGATGAGCGCAGCGAGTTTATAGGAGAACTCCTCCAGCTCTTTGAGGGTTTCTTCGGGGATGTCCCTCCTGCTCAGCTTGTTGTCCACTCCGATGACTCCCACAACCTTCTCCTTGGCGAGGAGGGGAAAGACGGCAAACGCCCGGGAGCGGAGTGCACGAATCTGGTCGTACGGGGGTTTCAGCTTCAGGTCGTCAGGGATGGGCCGTCCCGAAGGGAAGTAGTACACCTTTTTCTCGGAGAAAGCCCGGGCAACAGCCCCGCCCTCTTCCGAGAGGGGAACACGGATTTTCTCCTCCGGCTCGTACACGTTTCCCACCGCAGCCCTGCAGCGGAGGAACTTCCCTTCTTCGTCGGGCATGAAGAGGAGAATCCTGTCCACCTCGAACCTCTCCTGAGCAACGCCCAGGACGAGCGGGAGGTGGGACTCGAGGAAACCCGAGTACTGCATGGCGATGGAGATGTCGTAGAGGCGGGCGAGGCTCGTCGTCGCCTTCAACAGTCTCTTCTGCGACTCCTCCAGGTCCCTGTTGATGAGCCGCATCCTCTCGTTCATCTCCTCGACTTCTGCGTAGAAGGGACGGATGATGAGCTGGGTGGCAAACCAGGTAAATCCGAGGATGAGGAGGCCCACGACGAAAGAGGTGGTAAAGATGATTTTCTTTATTCTCTTCAGTTCGGAGAAGGCCGTCGAGATGGGCTGGTCCACCGCTACGAGCCAGCCCCTCTCCTTCATAACCTTGAAGGCGATAATCTTCGTCTCTCCGAGGAAAGAATACGTTCCGAATCCACCGTCGAACTTGTCGATGAGGTCGAGGAGTTTCGCCTCGTGGACGACATTCTTCTCTCCCAGCTTGTGAACGGGGAGTTCTATTTTCTGAAGGTGGACCACCGTATCTCCGATAAACGTCTTCTCAGCCACCAGGCTTTTCATTCGCGGGTCCATGTGGGCGATGAGGAAACCGTTCGAGTCCATCACCCAGGCTGACCCGAACCTCTCCACCTTCACGGATGTGATGATGTCTTCGGCCGTTTTGGCCGAGTTCTTCCCGACTGACTGGAGAGCCTCGAATCGGACGGTGAGCTCGGCTGCTGCCCGGAGGTTGTCCTCCATGATCGAATCCTCGCTCACCCGGTAGAGGATGTATCCTCCTATGACGATGGTTACGACAGCGACGATGAGGGAGGAGAGAACGAGTTTCAGTCCGAGTTTTCTTATCATTCTGTTCATTCAACACCCCTCATACGTTGTGACAGTAAGCGCACCCACCCTGAGGGAGAAGTTTCTCGTCGTCGGTGGCGTGGGGATTATGACAGGAAAGGCAGGTAAGGTTCCCCTTTTCATCCAGTTCCACGTCGAGAGGCCGTTTGGGGGGAACGCCGAAGGGATGCTTGTGGTTGGCCAGCTTCCCCTCGTGGCAGGAGAGACAGAGCTTCATCCCCGGGAGCTTGAGGAAGTATTTCGGATACTCCGAGGAGTGAGCGTTGTGACACTTCGTGCAGGCTCCGTCCTGGAAGGGCCTGTGAACTGCCGTCCTGTACATCTCCGCCTTCAGCTGAGTGTGGCACATCGTGCAGAGGTCGCCCACGTACTTTCTCAGCTGGAATTTCTCGTTCGAGCCGTGAGGACTGTGGCAGACGGTGCACGCCCCTGCCGAAACCGGACCGTGGAGGTACTCCTTTATGAGCTCGGCCTTCTTGTCCTCGTGGCACGTGAAGCAGAGGTCCTGTCCGTAAGCGATAACCTCGTATTTGTTCGGCATGCTCGAGAAGTCGTGACAGGGAGAGCATCCCCCAACCGGTATGGGACCGTGGACGAATTTCGTGCCTCCCAGTTCCTTGTGGCAGGTGAGGCAAAACTGGGTTGCCACGAGGAACCCTTTCTCGCTCTGCTTCGGGGGATTCAGGTCGTGACACTTCCGGCAGGGCTTCTCGTTTGTCTCGTTGTGATAACGGTACTCGGGGAAGGGAGACTTTATCCCGAACCCGATTTTCGGCTCTCTGAAGAGAACGAGACCCTGCTGGACCTTCCTGCCGTCAGGAAGGGCGAGCTGAATTTCCAGGTAGTTGCTTCCCAGAGAGAGGGGGGTCCTGATGTAGAAGAGGTTCTTCATCGCGTGGAGGGTCTGCTTCGAGCCTCCGTTGAGGGTGAGGGTCACCTCCGCCCCCCTGTACGGCGTCTCCCCGACGACGTATATGCTCTCCTGGAGGGTCTTCGTGAAATTCTGGGGGAGATAGACCTCCAGGGGCCTCTCCCTCTCGGGGATAATCATCTCTTCCCTACCCTGGATGAGCTTCTCCAGGACATCTTCCAGTTCCTTCAGGTCCTCGTCTGTTCCCCCCACGGCCGCGTAGCGGACGATTCCCTTCCTGTCTATCACCACGTGGGAGGGAAGGCTCTGGACGCGGTAGGGACGCGAGATTTCCAGTTTCTGGTCGATAATCATGGGGAACTTGAGATAACGCCGGTAGCCCCGATAAAAACGACGCACCCTGTAAATGCCGTAAACGTCGAGGTTGATCCCGATGACCTGGAGTTTGTCGCTCCCCACCCTGTCGATGAAGTCGGAAATCTTCTTCAGGGAAGTGACGCAGGTGGAGCAGTAGATGGACCCGAACTTCAGGAGGATGACCTTTTTCCCCACGTAATCCTCTATGTTCACCTCTTTCCCGTCGATGTCCCGCCCTTTGAAAGGAATATACTTTGCCCCCTTCTCAATGAGCCCGAAAGCCTGCGGGGCAAGGAGAAATATCGAGACGGCGAGAAGGAGGACGACGGCTTTTCGCCCTCTGGCTGCGGGGGACCCCATCCTCACATCTCCGTTTACTTACCCAGAGCCTTCTTTATTTCCTCCACCAGCTCCTTCTTCGTCAGGCGTCCGGCGTGCCCGAAAGAAATTTTGCCCTCCCTGTTCACGATGTAGAGAGTGGGCGTGCCCGGGACGCCGTAAGGGTCTGCGACTTTGAAAAACTCCTTCTCGTCCAGTTCGTCAATGAGGACGGTGAAGGTGAACTTCTCCTGCTTTACAAACCCGGCAATGGCGTTTTTCATCGGCTCGCCGTCAATGGCAACGGCGATGACTTCGAAGTCGTCTCCCCCCATTTCCTCGTAAATTTTCTCGATGATGGGCATCTCGTAACGGCAGGGTTCGCAGAAGATTGACCAGAAAACGAGGAGGTATACCTTTTTCCCCTTGTGCTTGGAAAAGTCAAAAGGCTTTCCTTCAATGTCCTTGACGACGAAATTCGGAGCCTCCGCCCCCACCTCGAGCATCTTTATCCCCTCGATGAGGGGAATTTCCCCGCCGCCAAGGGGGGTCATCGTCTTCTCTTCAGCCAGAAGGGGCGACGACGTGAAAAGAATCATCACTCCAAGTAACGCAAGCGCCCACACCAACACCTGTTTCGTCTTCACTTTAATCCCTCCTGAACTTGTGTATCTTATTGGTCGCTCTATCGACGATGAACACCTCTTCCGAATCGTTCACGAATAGACCTGCCGGTTCTTTCAGTTTTTCTTCAATTTCGCCGATCTCTCTCCCGCTCCTGTTGAAGACGACCACCCTTCCGTTCCCCGTATCTGCAATGTATACGTAATAATTTCTCGGTTCAACACGAATTTTCATCGGACCGCAGATGTATCCCTTACCCGGCGGGAGGACCTCCCAGCGGTCCTTCAGAATCCCTGTCCGGTCGAATTTGAGAACCTCGCACTCCTCCCGGTCGAAAACGTAGAGATACCCGAAACCTTCGTCAGCGTAAGCTATGGAAAACGGGTCCTTTAACTCTCTCCCCCGCCTCTCAAACCGACCCCACTCCTGGACGAACTTCCAGTTGCTGTCAAATTTCTGGATGCGCCTGTTTCCGGCGTCGACGACGTAAAAGTTTCCCTCCCTGTCGATTGCCAGGTCCGTCGGGCGCCTGAACCTTCCCCGGGACTGACCGAGTCCTCCAAATTCCATGAGGAAATCTCCATCGGAGGAAAACTTCTGTATCCGGTGGTTGCCCGTGTCCACCACGTAAATGTTGTCGTCATCGTCGATGACGAGAGACCGGGGCCTGTCGAACTCACCCTCCCGGATTCCCCTCTTCCCCCACTCTGTTATGTAGTCTCCCCGGTAATCCACTTTCTGAACGCGGTAATTTCCCGAATCGAGAATGTAGAGGTCTTCGTGAGAGTCCTCGACGACGTCGAGAGGATGGTCGAACTGTTCTTTCCCTGACCCGAACTTTCCGAAAGAGAAGAGGTGGGAAAATTCTATCGTGATTCCCCGTGCCGGGAACGCCTTGAAAACGAAGAACAATGCCAGGAGCAGAGTGAATACTGTCGACAGTTTTCGATTCATCTTCTCCATTTTTTCAGAAACGTCCTTCCCTGACAATAATTTTTCCTCGTCTCTCAGACGTTCCCGGTTCCGGGAAAATTCACGTCAAACCTGCTTGAGAACATCCTCATTGATGTTTATTTTCGCCTTCTTCTTCAGTTCTTCGATGTACTTCATTATCGCCTCGTTTACCTTCTTGCTCTGGAGGTAGTCCTTCAACTGCTCCTTCACGTCCTTGAAGGGCACCTTCTTCCCCGCCTTTCGCTCTGTCACCTGAATAATGTGGTAACCGAAGCGGGTTTTGACGGGCTTCGAAATCTCTCCCACCTTGAGGGCAAAGGCAGCGTTTTCGAAGGGAGGCACCATGACCCCTCTTCCGAAGAAGCCCAGGTCACCGCCTCTGTCCTTTGTCGGGTCTTTCGAATACTCCTTTGCCAGCTTCGCGAAATCCTCACCCTTCTTCAGGCGGTCGTAGACCTCGTTGGCCGTCTTCTCCGAGTCGACGAGGATGTGGCGGGCCCTCACTTTCGTCCCCTGCTCGAACATTTCCGGGTGCTCGTTGTAGGCTGCCTTCGCGTCCTTGTCCGTCACCTTCACGCCAGCCCGAAAATCTTTCTCTATGAGAAGGTCGATGAGGATGGAATTCCGGAAGTTCTTCTCCACGTCCTTGAAGGTCGGCGTCTGGTCAACCTTCTCTTCCAGGGCCTTCCTGTAGAGGGCTTCCTTGATGGCGAGTCTCTCCACGATGGTCCCTACCGCCCTCGGGTCTGTGAGGAAGTTAACGCCGCCGTGACCGGATATGGCGCCCAGCTCGTCTTTCACCATTTTCGCCGTGATTTTGAAGTCGCCCCAGCGGGAGACGACCTCATCGTCCTTCACCTCTTTTCCGGAAAAGAACTTTTTCAAGACCTCCTGGTCGTGTTCAAGCTTTATGTTCTTTTTCACCTCTTCCACCAGGGCGGAGTCCTTCTCGTTGAAGACCCTCTGAGCGATGGATGCCCGCGCTTTCGCGAGCGCCTCATCGTCGGAAATCTTTTCCTTCTTCTTCAGCCTTTCCGCTTCCGCCTTCACCTCTTCATCGTCGAGTTTCACCGTCTTATCTACTTTCTCCCGGAAAAGGACGGCAATGTAGAGCTGTTTCTTCCCTTCTTCATACCTCTTTTTGAACTCGTCCAGCTTGTCGTATCCCTTCTCGACGGCCGCTTTCGCCAGGAGTTTGCCGGCAATGAGCCTGTCGAGGGCATTCCTCTTCGTCTCCTCGGTTACGTTCGACGCAGGGTAGATTCCTCCCCGCACCCCGAGAAATTCTCTCAAATCCTTCACCGTGATGGCATCGTCTCCCACTGTGGCCACCACCTTCCCTGTGGCCGGCGCAACCTTCGTCCCCGACTGACACCCGGCGAGTGTCAGAGCGAAAAGGGATGCGAGAAAAACTGCGATGATTGCCCTTCCTCGTTCAGCAAAAATCTTCATCATGTTCTCCTTTTCTAAAAATAAAATAAGCCTTTAACCTTCCGGTTAAAGGCATCTTCCATAGAATAATACTCTCATCTACCCCGTCAAGTTACCCGGATGTACCAGCGCAACAAAGTTGAACCGTTTTCCGGAGTTTACTGCGCCTGCTGCTCTTTCTGCTGAATCTGCTCCTCCAGTTTCTTAATCTCACCCTGCTGCTTCTCAATTTCCTGGTTGAGGTTTTCCTTTTCTTCCTCCAGCTTCTTCAACTCCTCGCTCTTTGCCCCTGACTCGACGGATTCCTCCTGAATTTGCTCCTTGAGTTTCAGTATCTGCTCCTCGAGAGACTTCTTCTGTTCTTCAAGGGCAGAAATCTCCGCTTTCAGCTCCTCGAGCCTCGCCTTCTCCTCCTCAATCTTCGCTTTTTCCGACTCTATCTCCAGCTTTTCCTTCTCGACCGCCTCTTTTTCCGCTTCCACTCTCGCTCTCTCCGCCTCGAGGGCCGCTTTTTCCGTCTCCACTTCCGCCTTCATCTTCTCAGCCTCTTTCTGTGCCTCCTGCTTTATCTTCAGAGCCTCCTCGTTCGCCTTCTTGATTTTCTCCTCGAGGGCCTTCGTCTGCTTTTTCAGAGCCTCCAGACGCTGTTTCTCCTTCAGCTCGGCCTGCTTAATCTCCTGAATCATTCCCTTCAATTCTTTCTCTCGTGCGTCGGCAATGCTGGAGGCCATTTTCCTGACGAGCTGCCTCACCGCTTTCCTGGCCACCTCAATATCAGACTGTCCCGGAGTCACGCCGAAGACTTTTCCGACGGTGAGCCCGCCCGATGCGGTGACGTTCCCTGTCCAGAGAATGCTCGCCGTTTTGACGTCGATGAGTGACATGTCCACGGAGACTTCTGACGCCGCCTCCTTGTCCTTCCCCTTTCCGAAGGTGACGACCTTGCCGACGATGACACCCTGGACGCCGAGTTCGTCTCCGAGTTTCCTCACGCTCTCCCTGTCGAGTATGTCCGTGCTCGTTATCTTCAGTTTCTTGAGCGCGTCCCGGACAAACCTGGGCTCCACGACGTCCTCGAACACTTCTTCGTCGAAGAGCGCGGGGATGAGGAGCGACTCTATCGCCTTCTCCGCGTCCTTCGTGTCAGTAAAGTTGTCAAAGGGGAGGACGGCAACCTTCTTCAAGTTGAGGAACTGCCCTTTTTCCTTCGGCGGCTTGACGTATTCCCTAACGACGGGGCGCGAGCAGGCCGCCAGGAAAAGAATTCCGGTGACGAAAAGTGCCAGAATCGCTTTACTGAATCTCTCCATGACTAACCCCTCTCTTTAGAATTCATATTGAAACGTGAAACTGACCGAATGAGACTCATCCAGTTCTTCCGAAAACGTCTTGTCAAAGGTGTAGGTGAGTTTCGCCGACAGGGAGTCGGCAGAAAGCCCCACGCTGAAGTCGAAAGTCTCGGTATTATCTGTCAGTTTTTTCTTATCATACTTATAGCTCAACGCGAAATCGAAAGGGTCCATCGAATGGTCCCACGTAAACGTTATCGTCGTGTTGATATCGGGGGGTGACTCGTCTTCAGACCGGTCCGACGCGTTCCTCGTTACGTTCAGGCCGAAGCTCGTTCCCGGCCACGGTTCGTCGAGTTTGAAGTCAACGGTCGTGTCGTCGTCCCTCTCAATGACCTTCCCGGGCTGCTCTACCTTCCTTGAATATTTGTGGTTGAGGGAGAAGTTGAGTTTATCCGTTATCTGGGTTTCATAATCTATGGTCACGCTGAAATCGATGTCTCTCTCTTTCTGGTCCGTTGTCTTCGTGAAATCCTCGGTTATCGTGTGCGTGTAATCGGTCGTAATCTTTAAGTTGAGAGCTTCGAAATTGAGGTCGGGTTTCACGGAAATCTTCCTGTCCTTCGTCTCAAGAACATCGTTGGTAAAGTCCTCGCTCCAGGTGTAAGAAAAGCTCATGGTGAGGAAAGTTCCCGTATCGGCCTGCCAGGAGAAAGAGGCGTCTCTCGTCTCCACCTTCTCGTCGTTCGCATCGTCCACCCGGTCGTCGATTTCGTCGATGGTCCTCTCGTACTTCAACGAAAAGTCCAGGAGGTCGGAAAACTCCAGGTCCATCTCGTAAGTGTAGTCGTCCTCCTCGTCCTTTGTATCCGTGAAATCAGATATCCCTCCCCTATCCTCGTCTATCGATTTCTCGTACTCAATTTTGAGGGATATGGGCTCTCCGATTTCCTGTTCCAGTTTCACGCTGTAATCCTGGGTCTTGCTTATCTTCTCCTCAATCTTGTCCTTTTCCCTCTCAACGTCTGCATCAGCCGTAATCTTCGTTTTCTTGAATGGCCTGTAATCGAGTCGGGCCTGGTATTCATGGGTTTTGATATTCTCCTCGTTGGTCTTCCCCCCCGCATCGAGGAGTGTGGCACCCGTCTCGTCCTCGTACTGATGCTTGAAGTCCATCTTCACCTTGTCGGAGAAGATGTACTTGAAGGTCTCCTCCGTCTTGAAGGTTTCATCCAGGGTGTCAGAGTCAACGTTCACTCTATCGTCGCTCTCGTCTCTCGTGTAATCGACCTTGAGTTTTATCGAGTCGCCGAGGGTGTACTGAGATGAAAGTTCCAGAGATGTGTCCTTCGTGTTCGTGTCCGGTGGCTGTTTGCTCGTGTCGACGGTGTACTTCGTCTTCAGGTCTGGCACCTTTCCTTCCGGCGTGAGGAAGAGTTCGATGAAGTAACTCTCGTCTATCTGGGCGGCTTCAAAGGGGAGGTCGTTGCTCTCCCGCGACCTCTTCCAGCCCAGGCCGAGTTCCCAGTAATCCCCCTCGAATTTTGTTTCGAGCTCAGGGAGAAGTCGGGTCGTGTCCTCTGCGTCGCTCTGAAACTCGTTTTCCAGTTCGAACTTGAAGGAGTACTCGAAGTCGAGTTTCGGGAGGAGTTTCTGAGAGAACTTCGTCTCGAAGACCTCGTTAAAAGTCTGGTCCGTTTCCGTCCCCTCGTCCGTCCTGTCCACAGTGAGGTCGTAATTGAACTGGAAACTCGACTCGTAGAGGTCCGCCCTCACATACGGCACATATGGTGTCAGAGCAAAAAAGAGCATTAAAAAAATTCCTGATATTTCAAGTATTTTTCTCCACTTCTCCAACGCCGGTCTTCTCCGTCAGTTCCCAACTCTTCTCTTTCTCTTCCGATGTGAGCCGATACAAGAGATAAGGATAACCGCCCCGAGGAGCGCGGATAAGACAATTCCGCTCCCCGCAGGGGTGGAGAATGCCCATGCAGCTGTCGCCACCGGAAGGAGGAAGACCCTCACAGCCCCTCTCCAGACCGGGTGATGCCGGACGAATCTCGCCAGGGGAGGGCTCACGGCATAATAGAAGGAAACCAGAATCCTTCCGGGCACCGTCTTCAAAAGGACCCTGTCGCGGAATTCCCGGAGCATCCTCACCGCAGGGGCAGCGTAGGACCCGTAAGCCGCCGTGGCGATGAAGCACCCTTCTATGATGAGAGTGTCCTTGAAGGGATACACCCTCTTCCACGTGGCAGTAGCCGTCCTGTCACCTGGAGGACTCACGTCGTGATAGGTCACCGTTATCGTATCGTTGTGCTCAACGTGGAGGAGTTTCAACCCGGAGGAATTAACCCCTGATGGACCTTCCGTAAATCCAAATTCTCCCGTAAATATCCCCGTGTCAGGCCCGGTCTCGTCGAGGATGAGGACGATGCCGACGTCGTCCGACGAAGAGGTGATGTAAACGATGGCGCGGTCCGGAGTTGCAGGGTCGATGTTGAGGCCGTCGTCCTCAAGGGTCACCGTGGCAACGGCCGTGTAATTGAAATAGGTCGTCTCGTCCAGGGAAAGCACGCCTGCATTGCCGAATCTGCTTGCCCCTTTGTCGGTGGGGAACCAGATGTTTCCCGAAGCGTCCGCGAAGGCGCCCACGACGGTGTTTGAGGCAGGTCCGTCCGTCTCATCTTCCGGAGGGACGGCCGGGTCTTCCCGGTATACTGTCAGACCCTTCGTCGAATCGAACCTGTCCAGGCCGGTTTCGTTCAGGTCGATTCTCGTGACTCCACCCGGATTCCCGTTCAGGTCTCCCCTGTGGGAAATGAAAACGATCGGTTCCCCCGCACCCGTGCTCTCCTGAAACGCGACGCCTGTCACCCTGTCTGAAGCGATGGTATCCGGCGTAACGGTATCAGAGGTATTGATGTAATACGTTTCTGCCGTGTCCCCGTCATCGTCCACGTCGAGGGGGTCATACTCGTCGTCGCCCGGGTCCTGATTCAGTTTGTCGTCGATGACGAGGAGCCCGTTGTTCTGTGTGGACACCCATATCCTCCCCTTCGGGTCGATGGAGAGTTCGTTAATGATGGGATTCTGGGG
>RFHC01000185.1 GCA_003696505.1 Deltaproteobacteria bacterium | reverse complement strand
TCCATGAACCTCTCGCCCTTGTCGTTCAGGAGATATCCGCCCTCGCCGCGGGCTCCCTCAGTGACGAGGATACCCTGCTTGTAGAGACCCGTCGGGTGGAACTGGACGAACTCAAGGTCCTCGATGGGAAGACCCTCTCTGTAAACGAGAGCAAGTCCATCACCCGTGTTGGCGTGGGCGTTGGAGGTAATCTGAAACGCCCGTCCATACCCTCCCGTTGCGAGGAGGACCGCCTTCGCTCTGAAGATGTGAATCTCGCCGTCCCGCAGATTGATGGCGACGATTCCCGAGCACTGGTTGTCCTTGATGATGAGTCGAGCAACGTAGAATTCGTTGTAGAAGAGAACCTTCTTTTTCAGGCACTGCTCCCAGAGCGTATGGAGAATGAAGTGACCTGTCGAGTCCGCTCCGTAACACGCCCTCGGCCTGGAGTGCCCTCCAAAAGGCCTCTGCGCGATCTTCCCGTTGGGAAGCCTGCTGAAGGGTACCCCCATGTGTTCCAGTTCGATAATGACCTCGGGAGCTTCGTAACACATCAGTTCCTGGGCGTCCTGGTCACCGAGCCAGTCGCTCCCCTTCACCGTATCGAAGGTGTGGAGCTCGAAATTGTCGTCGCTCGCGTTGGCGAGGGATGCCGCGATGCCTCCCTGCGCCGCCCCGGAGTGGGACCGGGTCGGGTAGAGTTTGCTCACCACTGCCACGTCGCAGTGGTCGGCGAGTTCGAGAGCGGCTCTCAAACCCGCAAGACCTGCTCCAACGATTATCACCTCATGTTTGTGAATCATCTCTTCTCACCTTCCTTCTTTTTTTCTCACGCAGGGTACTTGACCTGGAACGAGATGACCGTCAGCGCTCCGAGGATGAGAAAAACGAGGCCCAGGAGCACGACGATCGAGTAAAGAGCGCCCCTCTGCCAGGGCACTCTCACGTAGTCCCTGACAATCATGAGAAGGCCGTTCATGCCGTGGAAGATACCGAGAACGAGGAAGAGGAGGTCAAAAGTCTTCCAGAAGGGCGTGGCCAATCTCGTCGCGACGTCGAGATATTCGATTCCGTCTGCGGTTTTGGGACCGTGGTGCATGATGCCCCAGTGGACGAGGAGCAGGACAATCAAGACCAGACCGGATAGGCGCTGGTAAAACCACCCGAAAGCGCCTCCAGACCTGAGTGAGCCTTTGTATCTCATTCTCTCATCCTCCCATCAGTGGAGTATATGGGACAGCATGCCGTAGCCGCTGACAGCGAAAACGAGCAGACCAACGACAACAGTGCCCCAGAAAATCTGCTTCTGCTGCCTGATACCGATCCCGAAGTCGAAGAGGAGAATTCGAAAACCGTTGAAGGAATGGTAGAGGACGGTACCGAGAAGTCCCAGTTCGAGGAACTTGAAAAGTGGGGTCTGGACTTTCGCCATGATGGCGTTGAACGCCTCAGGCCCCTGCCCGATGTGGTGGATGACCCAGATGTGGAGAACCAGATAGAAAGTCAGGGCCACCCCGGAGAGTCGGTGGAGAATCCACGCGACAGAACCTGTGTGCCAGCGATAACCCATTGACGTACCCCCTTGTGTATTGACGATTCCGGCAAATCTCTGCCGGTCTCATCCTTCCTTCGCGTACTTCTTCACCCCCTCGACGAAGAGGTCGCCCCCGTAGATGTCGTTGACAACGACCACAGGGAAGTCCTCAACCACGAGACGGCGGATAGCCTCAGGACCCAGGTCCTCGTACGCCACGACCTCGGCCTCTTTCACCTGCTTCGCCAGAAGCGCCGCTGCCCCTCCAATGGCAGCAAAGTAGACCGCTTTGTACTTCACCATGGCGTCCACCACTTCCTTCGCCCGCGGGCCTTTTCCAATCATTCCTTTCAGGCCCACTTCCATCAGGCGGGGAGCGTAAGGGTCCATCCGGTAGCTCGTCGTAGGGCCGACAGACCCGATGGGTTTCCCCGGAGGTGTCGGCGCAGGACCGGCGTAGTAAATAATCTGCCCCTTCACGTCGATGGGGAGCTCCTCCCCCCTGTCCAGCGCCTCGACCATCCTCTTGTGCGCCGCGTCGCGCGCCGTGTAGAGAACCCCGCTGATGAGGCAGTGGTCTCCTATTCTCAGTTTCGAGAGGGTTTCCTCGTCGAGAGGTGGTGTCAATCTGATTACACTCACTTTATCTGCCCTCGCTTTCTTCAGATTTCCACTTCCTTGTGCCTGCTCACGTGGCAGTCGATGTTTATCGCCAAGGGGAGACTGGCGATGTGGCACGGGTGTGTTTCAATCGCCACGGAGAAAGCCGTTATTCTCCCGCCGAAGCCCATGGGTCCGATGCCGAGGTTGTTTATTTTTTCCAGGAGTTCCTTCTCAACAGCCGCCATTTCCGGGTCGGGGTTGAACTCACCTATTTTCCTGAGGAGCGCTTTTTTCGCGAGAAGCGCCGCCTTCTCGAAGGTTCCTCCGATACCGACACCCACTTTGATGGGAGGGCAGGGATTGCCCCCCGACTCTCTCACTCTCTCGATGACGGCCTTTTTTATCCCCTCGAGCCCTTGAGCTGGAGTGAGCATCGTCACGCGGGACATGTTCTCGCACCCGCCACCCTTCGCCATGAAGGTAATTTTCACCTTATCGCCGGGAACGATGTTGTAGTGGATGACGGGAGGGGTGTTGTCCCCCGTGTTTTTCCTCTCCGTGGCAGGCTTGTCGACGATAGACTTCCGGAGGTATCCCTTTTCGTAACCCTGGCGAACGCCCTCGGTAAGCGCCTCCGTCAGGTCACCGCCGACGAACCGGACGTCCTGTCCGATGTCCACGAAGAGGACGGCAAACCCGCAGTCCTGACACGCGGGCATGCCCTCCTCCTTCGCAATCCTGGCGTTCTCCAGCAATCTCTTCAGAACTTCCTTCGCCTGGGGTGACTCCTCTCTTTCGATTGCCTCTTCATACGCCCTGATGACGTCATCCCCCAGGTTGCAGGTCGCATCGATGCACATGTCAGCCACGACCGGAATGAGGTCGTTGACGTTTATCTCTCTCATCTTTTCTCCTTTCCTCAGAATCCCATCTCGTCGACCTTGTCGCAGAGCTCCTTCACTGCTGCGGCAGACTTCATGAGAGCAGCGTGCTCTTCCTCGGAGAGCTTGAACTCGATAATCTGCTCCACGCCGTTTTTCCCGAGCTTCACGGGGACGCCGACGAAGAGGTTGTCTATGCCGTACTCGCCCTGGCAGAGAGCGGCGCAGGGGAGAATCTTCTTCTTGTCGAAGACGATCGACTCGACCATCTCCACGACAGCTGCAGAAGGAGCGTAGTAAGCAGAACCGGTCTTCAGGAGGGATACGATTTCCCCGCCGCCCTTCCTCGTCCTCTCAACGATGGCGTCGAGCCTGTCCTTCGGTATGAGGTCTTCCACGGGAATTCCCGCGACGGTCGTGTATTTCGTGGACGGGACCATCGTGTCGCCGTGCCCGCCGAGCACGAAGGCGTTGATATTCTCAACGGAAACGTCGAGTTCCATGGAGATGAAAGTTCTGAACCTGGCCGAATCGAGGATTCCCGCCATCCCCATGACCCGGTTTTTCTCGAACTTAGAGGTCTTGTACGCGACGTAGGTCATGGCGTCGAGGGGGTTGGAAACGACGATGATGATGGCGTTCGGGGACTTCGCCACCGATTTCTCCGTCACCTCCTTCACGATACCTGCGTTGACCTTGAGGAGGTCGTCCCGGCTCATCCCCGGCTTCCGGGGCATCCCCGAGGTGATAACGATGATGTCGGACCCTTCCGTCTCGTCGTATCCGTTGGTGCCGATGACCTTGGAGTCATACCCGTAAACAGGCCCGCTCTGCATGATGTCGAGGGCTTTCCCCTGAGGCATCCCCTCGACGATGTCGACGAGGACGACGTCGGCGAAATCTTTCTCGGCAAGCCTCTGAGCCGTCGTGGCGCCCACGTTACCCGCGCCGATGACCGTAATTTTCGTCCGTGCCATGTGTGCCCCTCCTTTTTCTCTTTATGTCCTGTTAAAACCCGTTCACTGCGCCGTCAGTCACATATTCGCTATGATTGCGTCTCCGAATTCGGAGCACTTGACCTCCTTTACGTCCTGTATCCCCTCGGCCCTCATGAGGCGTGCGAAGTCGTAAGTGACCGTGTGAGAGGAGATGGCACCCTCTATGCCCTTCAGGATGAGGTCAGCCGCCTCATTCCATCCCATGTGCTGGAGCATCATGACGCCGGAAAGGATGACGGACGAAGGGTTGACCTTGTCGAGGCCGGCATATTTCGGAGCCGTCCCGTGGGTCGCCTCGAAGATGGCGTGTCCCGTATCGTAGTTGATGTTTCCGCCCGGCGCGATTCCGATTCCGCCGACCTGGGCCGCAAGCGCGTCGGAGAGGTAGTCGCCGTTCAGGTTCATCGTGGCGATGACGTCGAACTCTTTCGGCCTGGTGAGGACCTGCTGCAGGGTGATGTCGGCGATGTTGTCCTTGATGAGAACCATGTTCTTCCACTTTCCGCCGCCGTGGGTATCCCAGAGCTTGAGCGTCTCCTCCACTTCCTTGAGAATCGCTTTCTTCTTGTCATCGTCGAGCTGGTCGAACCAGGGCTCCACCATCCGGGCATTGTCCTCGTTGGAGAGGTCGGGATTCTTCTCCTTGTTGTCAAGGACCCACGACTCCCTCTGGGTGACGACGTAGGGTCTCAATTCCGGGTCGTTGGCGAGTTCATATCCCCAGTCGCGGAAGGCGCCCTCGGTGAACTTCATGATGTTGCCCTTGTGGACCATGGTGACAGACTTCCTGTTGTGAGCGATGGCGTACTTTATGGCCGCCTTGATGAGCCTCTTCGACCCCTCTTCGGAGACGGGCTTGATTCCGATGGAGGAGGTGTTGGGGAAGCGAATCTTCTTTACGCCCATTTCATTTATCAGGAAATCGACCACCTTCTTGCACTCCGGCGTCCCGGCCATCCACTCGATTCCCGCGTAGATGTCTTCCGTGTTCTCGCGGAAGATGACCATGTCCACCAGTTCGGGCTGCTTCACGGGAGAAGGAACGCCCTTGAAGTACCGGACGGGCCGGAGACAGACGTAGAGGTCGAGAGTCTGACGGAGAGCCACGTTGAGAGAGCGGATTCCCCCGCCCACCGGAGTGGTGAGGGGTCCCTTTATCCCCACGCGGAACTCACGAAAAGCCTCTATCGTGTCATCAGGGAGCCATTCGCCGAACTTGTTGAAAGCCTTCTCCCCTGCGAAAACCTCGAACCAGGCGATCTTCCTCTGACCGCCGTAGGCTTTTTCCACTGCCGCGTCGAAGACTTTCACGGAAGCCCGCCAGATGTCGGGACCGGTACCGTCACCCTCGATGAACGGAATGATCGGATTGTCCGGAACCTGCAGGTTTCCCTGAGAGTCCACCGTAATCGGTTCACCTGTTTTAGGCGGTTCAAGATGCTTGAAATTTGCCATATCCCCCTCCAGATATTATTTTGGAATACACGGATTGCAGGGTGAGCCTGCCTGAAACAATGCATACAGTATACAAATAAGGAGAATTTGTCAAGGAGAGGTGAAAACTCCCTCCCCAATAGCTCTCCTTACAGGTCAAGCTTGATGTGAAGTTCCTTCAGTTGCTCCTTCCCCACAGGAGAGGGCGCCCCGCTCATCAGACAGACCGCTTTCTGCGTCTTCGGAAAGGGGATGACGTCCCTTATCGAGTCCACACCGGCGATAATCATGACGAGCCTGTCGAGTCCGAAGGCGATTCCGCCATGGGGAGGTGCCCCGTACTGGAGTGCGTCGAGGAGGAAGCCAAACTTTACCCTGGCCTCCTCTTCGGAAATGTTCAGGAGAGAGAACATCTTCTCCTGGAGAGCCCTCTGGTGAATCCTGATGCTCCCGCCTCCGACCTCAGACCCGTTGAGGACCAGGTCATACGCCTGAGCGCGGACCCTCAGGGGGTCCTCGTCGAGGAGGGGGATATCATCCGGGACGGGAGAAGTGAAGGGGTGATGCATGGCAACGAATCTCTTCTCCTCCTCGTCGTATTCGAGGAGGGGGAAGTCGATGACCCAGAGAAACTCGTAACGCCCCTCGTCTATCAGGTTCAGCTCTCTCCCCAGGTGAAGTCTGAGCCGGCCCAGGGAATCGCAGACAACTTCCCACGTATCAGCGACGATGAAAATCATGTCGCCCGCTTCGGCTCCCGTCTTTTCCTGAATCGCCTTCAGATGATTCTCGCCAAAGAACTTCGCAATGGGAGAGGAAAGTCCTCCCTCCTCCACCTTAAAGTAGGCGAGCCCCTTCGCGCCTCCGATGGAGGCAACCTCTGTCAGTTCGTCGATTTTCGAGCGGGAAATCCCGGCCATCTGCGGAGCCACGAGAGCGCGGACGACGCCGCCGCTCTCGATAACGCGATTGAATACGTTGAAGTCAGAGCCCTTCACCTCCTCCGTGATGTCTGTTATCTCCATCCCGAAGCGGAGGTCCGGCTTGTCTGAGCCGTAAAGGTCCATCGCCTGACGGTAAGGCATCCTCCGGAAGGGACGATTCACGGAGACGCCCAGGACGTCTCTGAATATTTTCTCCATGAGCCCTTCCATCGTCTCGAAGATATCCTCCCGGTCGACGAAGGACATCTCCACGTCTATCTGGGTAAACTCGGGCTGCCTGTCCGCTCTCAGGTCTTCGTCCCGGAAACAACGGACAATCTGAAAATACCTGTCGTAGCCGGACACCATGAGAATCTGCTTGAAGAGCTGGGGAGACTGGGGAAGAGCGTAGAAAGCCCCCGGGTTGACCCTACTCGGGACGAGGTAATCCCTGGCCCCTTCGGGGGTGCTCTTGGTCAAAAAGGGAGTCTCTATCTCGAGGAAACCGTTCTCGTAAAAATAGTCGCGCGTGGCCCGGGTCACCTGATGCCTCGTTATCATGACTCTCTGCATGGAGGGACGTCTCAGGTCGAGATACCTGTACTTGAGACGAACGTTTTCGGCCACATCCGTCTCGTCTTCGAGGGGAAAGGGAACCGGTTTCGATTCGTTCAGAATGGAAAGTTTTTCCGCGAGGATCTCCACCTCCCCTGTGGGGATGCTGGGATTTTCCGTCCCCTCGGGCCTGCGCTCGACCCTTCCCCTGACAGAGATGACGAACTCGCTCCTCAACTTCTCGGCCTTCTCGTGTGCTTCCCGGTTTACCTGGGGATTGAAGACCACCTGGACGAATCCCTCCCGGTCCCTCAGGTCGACGAATATCAACCCACCGTGGTCCCTCCTCCTGTGGACCCATCCGCAGAGGGTCACCGTCTTTCCCACGTCTTCCGTCGTGATGGCACCGCAGTAGTGGGTCCTCTTCATTTCTCCGGTAAACGGTTCCACTTTCCACAGACCTCCTTATCGTCAGTATCAGTCTGATGAATTCTTTCCGGACGTGAGAGCGCCCAGGGTGGAAGCAAGCTCATCGACGGGAACTTCCCTCTCCTCTCCTTCTTCCATATTCTTCACCTTCACCACCCCCCGGCTCCACTCATCCTCCCCAAATATGACCACGAACTTCGCTCCCAACCTGTTCGCCCGCCTCATCTGACTCTTCAATGACCTCCCCTCGTAGTCGATTTCGCATCGCAGCCCCTGCTTTTCCAGGTCTCTCTTCAGGCGAAAGGCAACATCTACCAGGCTCTTTTCCTGAAGCGCGAGGAAAAGGGGGAGTTTTTCCTCCTCTCCCCCCCATCCCTCAGCACTCAGAATGAGGATGAGTCTCTCCATTCC
>RFHC01000184.1 GCA_003696505.1 Deltaproteobacteria bacterium | reverse complement strand
GTTGTTCGGTGGTTCGGAGACTCGGTTGCTCCCAGCCCTCCCCCTCACACCTTCGCAAGGGCCTGGTCAAAATCCTCGACTATGTCCTCGATCGCCTCGATTCCAACGGAGACGCGCACCAGGTCCGGAGAAATTCCGTTTTTGTACCTGTCTTCCTCCGTAAAACTGACGTACTGGGAAGACCAGGGGTGAATGACCAGCGTCTTGCAGTCGCCCAGATTCGCCAGGTGGTAAACGAGTTTCAGATTCCGGATGAACTCGAAGCACGCCTTTTCGTCCTCCAGACCGAAAGTGAGGAGCGCCCCGTATCCCTTCCCCTCAAACTGTCTCTTCGCCGTCTCGTGGTGCGGGCTCGACGGGAGGCCGGGGAAATTCACCCACTTCACCTTCGGGTGCTTCTCCAGGAACTCCGCAAGGGCAATGGCGTTTTTCTGGTGTCTCTCCATCCTCAGCGCGAGAGTGTCGAGGCCGATGAGCGTCAAAAACGACTGGAAAGGAGACTGGGTGGTCCCGAAGTTGATGTGTATCTCCCGCCACACCTTGTCGATGTAAGCCCGCTTTCCAGCCCTCTCCTTGAAAACGGCGAAATCGGGGTACTTGTCCTCTGGCCAGTCGAAGGTCCCCGAATCGATGACGACCCCTCCCACGGCCGCGCCGTGTCCGTTGAGATACTTCGTGGTGGAATGAACGACGACGTGCGCGCCCAGTTCAAAGGGGCGGACGAGATAGGGTGTTGCCAGAGTGCTGTCCACAACCAGCGGAGCCCTGTTCTTCCTCGCTATCTCAGCGATGGCCTTCAGGTCCGGGACGTCCATTTTCGGGTTTCCGATGGTCTCCACGAAGAGAGCCTTCGTCTTTTCCGACACTGCATTTTCCCACTCCTCAATCCGCGAACTCTCCACGAACTTCACCTTTATCCCGAACTTGGTGAAGACGTTGTTGAAGAGGAGATAGGTGGACATGAAGAGGGAATTTCCCGTTACGAGTTCATCCCCTGCCCGAAGGATTGCCAGGAGTGCCACCGTTATTGCCGCCATCCCGGACCCTGTGACGACGGCTTCCATTCCCCCTTCGAGGAGAGCGAGCCTCTCCTCCAGCGTCTCGTTGGTCGGATTTCTCAGGCGCTGGTAGATGAACCCCTTTTTCTTCCCCGCGAAGACCTCGGAAAGCTCTTCGGCGGTGTGAAACCGGTGTGATGCCGTCTGGTAAATCGGTGAAAGCGTGGCCGACTTCCACTCGTCGGGCCTCTGGGCGCCGTGAATGACGAGCGTGTCAAACCTGAGATTTTTCTCCCCCATGATTCACCTCCCCCAAAAATATTCTTTTTTATTTTATCCTTTTCTCCACGGCGATTCTCCTTGCCGGTCCCGGGAATCCCCCGCGCTTACAGACCGTTGCAGCGCCGCGTCCCGGTCCTCTCCCGATTGAACGAGGCATACGAAGGTCAATTCTCAATCCACCCGCGGATTCGATATAATTCCCCCATGCACGGCGCATCTCAAACGGGGATACCCGGGAGGAAAGAGGTCATCCGCCGCTGGAAGGAAAAAGGCGGTCTGGTGGCCGGCGTCTTCCCCATCCACTATCCGAGAGCCCTTTTCGAGGCTTTCGGCGTTCTCCCCGTCGAGGTGTGGGGACCTCCCTCAGCCGACCCGGGTCCGGGCTCGTCCCACGTGCAGCCGTACGTGTGCTCGCTCGTGAGGAACTCACTCTCGTTTGTCCACTCCGGTGATTTCTCCCTCGTGGACCTTGTCTGCGCCCCCCACGGGTGCGACTCCCTCCAGGGACTGGGGTCGCTCCTCACCGATTTCATCCGCCCGGAAGTCCCCGTCATTCCCCTCTACCTTCCCCGGGGAGAGAGAAGGGAAGCGCTCTCCTTCCTGGCTGCGGAACTTCAGAGCACGGCGAAGCGCCTTGAAGAGATAACGGGAAAGAACCCATCCGCCGAAGAAATGGAGAGGGCAATAGAAGCCGACGAAAGGGCGAGAGAACTGGCGGGCGAACTTCTCCAGCGGAGGCGAGAACTTCCCCTCTCGACGGAGGAGTTTTACCGGGTCCTCAGGTCCCGGGAATACCTCCCTGCCGAAGAGTTTTCAAAACTCGCTTTAGCGGCGCTCTCGAAGAAAGGGGCTCATCCGGAGGGAATTCCCATCGTCCTCTCCGGCATCGTCCCCGAACCGAGGGAACTTCTCGACGAACTCGACGGGATGGGGGCCCTCGTCGTCGCCGACGACACGGCAGCCTGCGGAAGGCGCCTCTACCCGGCAGGAAATTCCAGCGACCCTTTCGTCCGGATGGCGGAGAGCATCCTCTCCGGCCCTCCCGACCCGGCGCGGGGAGCGAGCATCTCGGAAAGGGCAGACCACCTCCTCGCCCTCGCCAGGAGTTCGGGGGCCCGGGGCATCCTCTTCTACGAGACGAAGTTCTGCGAACCCGAACTTTTTTACCTCCCGCTCCTGAGAGAGACCCTCACGGAAAAGGGACTCCCCTCCACCGTTGTCGAGGTGGACGTGGGAGAACCCCTTTCAGGGAGGGTAACAGGGAGAATTTCCGCCTTTCTGGAGATGCTCCAGCAATGAGCGTCCTTTCATACATCGTCAGCTATTCCATCGCCG
>RFHC01000183.1 GCA_003696505.1 Deltaproteobacteria bacterium | reverse complement strand
CCGAAGGATGGGTGCCGGCGGATTTCACTTCTACCAGGTCTCCCAGGTCGTGCCTGACGAGCCCCTCGGCCATCTGAGACCGGCAGGAATTCCCCGTGCAGAGGAGGAGGACTTTTTTCTTCTTCCCTCGCATTAACAGAGATTATATCACGGGGGAAAAATTCCATTTCAGAATGGTGAGCGGGATTCCGATGAATTTCTCTGACGAAGTCCGCTGAGGAGGTCCTTTCCCCGGCGGGAAAATGAGGGGGAAGTCTGACTGATGAGGCTCCGTTACAGGATAGCCGTCTATCTCTCCATCATTATCCTCCTCGCTCTCACAGCAACGATGGCGGTTACGGCTTCGAAAGTGGGGAGCGTCCTCCGAGAGAGCGGTTATGCCACGATGGCGGGGATTCTCAACGTCGTCCGGGCGAAGGTGGAGAATCAGGTCCAGTCTTACCGGGACCTGGTGACGGGAATATCCCTTTCTCCGGAGGTGAGGAAACACTATTTCGAGCGGCGGTGGGACCTTCTCGAGAGGGACCTGGAAAGGTTTTTCAAACCCGTGCGGGGCGTGTTCAAAAACGGCATCTTCGTCCTGGACCGGAAGGGAGACCTGGTCTGCGACTTTCCCCCTTCACGAGAGACGAGGGGGAAGAACTTCGCCTTCCGCGAGTACTTCCGCGACTGCAGGTTGAAGAGAGAGACCGTCCTCTCGCCGCCTTACCGGTCGGCCCGGACGGGCAAGGAAGTCCTCACCTTCGCTGCGCCTCTCCTGGACGCCGGGGGGAACTTCTCCGGTCTCATCGCCGCCTCTCTCCCTGTCGAGGACACGGAGTTGCTCGAATATCTGGAGGGAATTTCCCTCTTCCGCGACGGGAAAATCGGGCTTTACACGATGGAAGGGAGGCCTCTCTATGAGCCTTACCCGTCCCTTTCCTCTTTCGTGGGGGGGCTGGTCAGAGAGCCGGCTGAGGACGTTGTCCTGTCTCACGTGAAATCGGATGGGGGTGAGGAATGGGTCGTGGGAATTGCCCCTGTGGGAAGGACGAGGCTGGCACTCGTGTCGATGGTTCCCCGGAAGGACCTCTACCTCCCTCTGGAAAACCTGAACCGCTTTTTCGTCTCCTTCCTCCTCGGGGCTTTTGCCCTCTCTCTTGCGGCGGCCATTTTCCTCTCGCAGACGGTGGTTTCCCGAATCGAGAAGTTGAAAGACGCCCTTTCCGACGTCGAACCGGAAGCGGGACAGTTCCCCCGCGTTCCCCTTGAAGGGTCCGACGAGGTGGGCGAGCTGATAGAAGTCTTTAACCGGATGAGCACGGAACTGGAGAAGAGGACGAGGCAGCTGAAAGAATCCCAGGACCTCTTGAGGAGCGTCACGTCCTCTATTAACGAGTACATTTACAGGGTGGAGGTGAAGGGGAAGGCCTTCGAGACGAAATTGATGACGGAGAGGGTGAAAGACATCACCGGCTTCGACCCGGAGGAGTTTTTCGACAATCCCCGGCTCTGGCTCGACATCGTTCACCCCGAGGACAGGAAGAGAGTTCTCCGCACCTTCGTGAAGGAAGTTCTCCGGGGTGACGGGGCGAAGATGGAGTACCGCATAATCCGGAAAGATGGAGAGGTTCGGCACGTTCAGAACTCCGTTCGGGTTACGAGGGACGAGGAGGGGAGGCTGCACGCGATTAACGGGACCGTCGTGGATGTCACGGAGATGGTCCTCATGGAGCAGCAGCTCCAGCAGTCTCAGAGGATACGCGCGATAGGGATGCTCGCCGGGGGAATCGCCCACGACTTCAACAACATCCTCTCCAGCATTCTCGGTTACGTTTCGCTTCTCAAGGAGCGGGTGAAGTCCTTCCCCGGGCTGGAGGAGGAAGTCCGGAGAGCCCTCTCCATTATCGAGAACTCTGCTCAGAGGGGAGCTGAACTGACGAAGCAACTCCTCGGTTTCGCCATGCGGGGGAAATTCTCTCCCCGCCCCATCGACCTGAACAGGCTCGTGAAGGAAAACATCGAGATGGTGAAAAGGACCATCGGAAAGAACATCACCGTCGTGGGGAGCTTTGACGAGTCACTTCCCCCCATCAAGGCTGACCCGGCACAGATTACGCAGGTTCTCATGAACCTCTGCATAAACGCCCGCGATGCCATGCCGAAGGGAGGAGAACTGACGATTAAGACCGAATCGAACCCCTCCCTCCCCCTCGAGGTTAAGGCCACCTTCCGTGACGCTCCTCACGGCGTGGTCCTCCTCTCGGTGAGGGACACGGGGGTGGGAATGGACGAGGAAACGCTGAATCACGCATTCGAGCCCTTTTTCACGACCAAAGAGCAGGGGAAAGGAACGGGGCTCGGGCTTTCCACGGTCTACGGAATTGTGAAAAATCACGGGGGAGATATCGTCATCCTCAGCGAGAAGGGGAAGGGAACGGAGGTGAAGGTCTTCTTCCCCGCCACCGATGAAGCTCCCGATGCGGAAGAGGTGGTTGAGGAGAGGAGGAGGAATGCGGAGGAACCTCTCACGGTCATGGTGGTAGACGACGAGAATTTCGTCAGGGAGTTCCTCGCAGAAGCGGTTTCTTCCTTCGGACACCGCGTGATTGAGTGTTCCTCCGGCGAGGAAGCACTCAGGGAATTCGACGCGAGAGAGAGGAGAGTGGACCTGGTCATTCTCGATATGCTCATGCCCGGAATGGACGGAAAGGAGACGCTTGCCAGGCTGAGGAAGAAGGACCCTTCTCTCAGGGTCATCGTGGCATCCGGGTACCTCCCCGACGAGGACGCTGAAGCCCTCATGAATCTGGGCGTTCAGGCCCTTCTCCGAAAGCCCTTCCGGGTGGAGGAGCTGAGAAGGGTCATCGACGAGATTGCGCAGGGGGTCAGGTCCTCCCCCGCGTGAGGGGTGGGCGGTCTCAATATTCCCGTCATCGGTGGTAAGATAGAGGGACAGCACGGAATGGAGGTCTGTCCCGGTGATACGGGTGCGCGTCCTGCAGGAGAAGAAAGAACTGGAGATTCCCGGTCCCGCCAGGGTGGCGGACATTCTCAGGGAAATCGGTGCAAAGCAGACGACGACGGTTGTCCTGAAGTCGGGGGTTATCCTCACACCCGACAGGGAGGTTGAGGACGGCGAGACGGTTGACGTCCTCTCCGTCGTTTCAGGAGGATGAGGGTGAAGTGTCGACGCTGCGGGTCCTTCGAGGGAGAAGTCGCCCTCAAGCGGCACAACGCAACTTTCTGCCGCAACTGCTTCGTCGTCTTCTTCCGCCGGCAGGTGAAGAGGGCGATAAGCGAGTTCCGGATGTTCACACCGAAGGAGAAGATTCTCGTCTGCGTCTCCGGGGGGAAGGACTCCCTCGTCCTCTGGGACGTCCTCCTCGACCTCGGCTTTGACGCCGACGGAATGTATATCGACCTGGGCATCGGCGACTACTCCCGGGAGTCGAGGGAAAAGGTCCTCGCCTTCGCCCGTCTGAGGAAGAGGGAACCCATCATCGTCGACCTCTCGGCCGAGGGGATGACGATTCCCGAGGTGACGGCGCGTCTCAGGAAGAAGGCGTGCTCCCTCTGCGGGATGATAAAACGGCATCATTTCAATTCAGCTGCCCGGAAGGGGGGGTACGACGTGGTGGCGACGGGTCACAACCTGGACGATGAGGCTTCCAGGCTCCTGGGGAACATCATCCAGTGGAATGTGAAGTACTTCCCCGGCCAGAAACCGGTTCTGGAGGAGACCTCTTCCGGAATGGTGAGGAAGGTCAAACCTCTCGTGAGAGTGACGGAATACGAGACCGCATGTTACGCCCTCATCAGGGGAATTGACTACATGATTTACGAGTGTCCTTACTCGAAGGGCGCAACTTCTCTCGCTTACAAGGAGGCCCTCAACATGCTCGAGGAGGAGATGCCGGGCACGAAGGCCCGATTCCTCTTCGGTTTCCTCGACGGGGAATTCTTCCGGGAGGACGAAAAGGAGGAGTCGGAAGGGCGCTCCTGCCTGGTCTGCGGTGAACCCTCCTTTCAGGAGGTCTGTTCTTACTGCCGGCTGAAGGAGGAGGTGGCGCGCAGGTCGGCTGCCGGGAGGAAGGGGGCGTGAGAGGACCTTTCCGTGAGGGGGAGGACGTTCTCCTCGTTGACGGGCGAGGGAAGGAGTACCTGGTTACCCTGGAGAAGGGGAAGAGTTATTCCACCCATCGGGGGACGATAAATCTCGACGACGTCATCGGAAAGGAAGAGGGGGTTCTCCTCACTTCCACGAAGGGGGAGAGGTTCATCGCTTTTCGCCCCACCTTCAACCAGTTCGTCCTGAACCTGAAAAGGTCGGCTCAGATCATCTACCCGAAAGACATCGGTCCCATCCTCCTCTGGGCTGACATATTTCCCGGGGCCTTTGTCGTCGAGGGGGGCGCGGGCTGGGGAGCTCTCACCATCGCGCTCCTCCGGGCCATCGGAGAGAAGGGAAAGCTCGTTACGTATGAGGTCCGGGACGACTTCGCCGAGGCGTCGAGGAGGAACATCGCGCGATTTCTCGGTGAGGTACCCAACCACACGATTCGGATGAAGGACATCTACGAGGGAATAGAGGAGAGGGACGTCGATCGGGTCGTCCTGGACGTCCCCGAACCGTGGAAGGCTGTGTGGACGGCGAGGGAGGCGCTCCGTCCCGGAGGAATTCTCCTGGCCTACCTTCCCACAATCATCCAGGTACAGGAATACTGTGAAACCGTGAGGAGGGAGGGGGGATTCACGGAACCGGAAGTCTTTGAAGTGATACACCGACCCTGGAACGTGAAAGGGCAGTCTGTGAGGCCCGTTTCCTGGATGTTTTCGCACAGCGCATTCATCATCTCCACAAGGAAGTTCGGAAAAGGATGAGGCGGGTGATATAGTATGGGGAAACGGAAAACACAGAGGGAGGACAGGAGATGAAGTATCTCATTCTCGGAAGCGGTCCTGCCGGCGTCATGGCAGCCCGGGAAATCAAGAAGGGGGAACCGGACGCTGAGGTAACCATCGCGACGGAGGAGTTCGCGTCTCTCTACTTCAGGCCGAACCTGCCGGAACTGATATTCGGAGACCTGGACGAAAAGAGCATCCTCTCTCCCGTCGGGAAGGACGTCGTGGAGATGGGAGTTAAGGTGGAGTTCGGGAAGAGGGCAAAGAGAGTCGACACGGCGAAGAACAGGGTGCTTTTCACGGACGGGACGGAGATGGAGTACAACTTCCTCCTGATTGCCACGGGGGCATCTCCGGAGTCGCCCTTCCCGGCCAGGATTCAGTCGGGGTCGTTCTTCTTCCTCAACTCGCTCACCGACGCGGTGAGGATTCGAAACCGCGCGCTCCGGTCGGACAGCGCTCTCGTTTACGGCCCCGGATACCTGGGCATCGAGACTTCACGGGGTCTGAGGATGCTCGGTCTCCAGGTAACCTGGATAAACCCGGGAATGCCGCGCTTCGGGAATCCCATTTCCGGGGAGGTTGAGGTTAAGGCGAAGGAGATACTCCGGGAGAAGGGTGTCAAGATTCTTGAGGGGACCGAGGTGGCGGACATCATCGACAGGGACGGGAAGAGTTACGTCGTGTACACCACCGGAGGAGATGTGGTGGAACCGACGATTGTGGTCATCGCAACGGAGAGAGTTCCCAACATCGACTTCCTCGAGGGGAGCGGAATAAAGACGGGGAACGGCGTCCTCGTGGACGAGTATCTCAGGACGAACGTTCCCAACGTCTTCGCCGCGGGGGACTGCGCGGAGATACTCGACGTGAACAGGGGTGTGAACAGGATCAACTTCGGGTGGCGGAGCGCCCTCAAGCAGGGAGAACTGGCCGGTCAGAACATGCTCGGCCGGGACATGATGTTTATAAGGAACGAGAAGGATTACTTCGGCCTCCTCGTGGGTGCTCACGTCCTCGAGAGGTGGCCGAAGGAGGGGTGACCGGACTTTTCTGCCTGAAGTCCCGGAGAATTTACTGAAACAGGGGAGGGGGCGTGGCCCCCTCTCCTGATTACCGGCGGAGAGGGGGAGGATTTGCCGGTCTGGGCGCTGATTGGTATCGTCGGTCTCGTCGTCATCATCGGATTTTTCTCCGTCATTCTCTTCCGGAAGACGGGATTTCCCGACATCATCCTCCTCATCTCCCTGGGGATTCTCATCGGTCCGGTTTTCCACCTCGTGGAGAGGGAGCTTTTTCTCAAAGCGTCGGGGTTTTTCGGAGCGCTGGCGCTCATCGTTATCATGCTCGACGGGGGACTCTCCCTCGAACTGGAGAAAGTGCTCCGCCAGTTTCGCTTCGCGTCCTTTTTGACCCTGGCGGGTTTTGCGGGAACGTTTTTCTTCCTCTCCCTCCTCCTGGCACGGGTTGGAGGGTTTGAAACTCTCCCTGCCATGATTCTCTCCAGCGCCCTTTCCTGCTCGAGCGCTGCCATCGTCGTCCCTCTCCTCAAGGAGATACGTGTGCCCGAGTCGGTGAGGACCGCCCTCTCTCTGGAGGCTGCTCTCTCCGACACCCTGGCAGTCGTCGTAACCATCATCCTCATCAGCATTGCACGGGCAGGTGGGGTTTCCCCCTTTTTCGTCGTCTGGAGTCTCTTCTCCGCCTTCGGCGTCTCCCTCGTCGTCGGTTTTGCCGCGGGTTACCTCTGGACCAGGGCTCTCACACGCTATTACGACCTCCCCTTCGACTACATGCTCACTTTCGCCATCCTCCTCGTCCTCTACTCCCTCCTGGAGATAATTCACGGGAGCGGCCCTCTGGGGGTCATGGTTTTCGGCCTCGTCATGGCGAACGTCAAGCCGATAGAAAAGGAGATGCGGAGGAATCTCGTCTTCTTCGGACTGAGAATGAGGACCCGCTCGGAGACAGTGGACGAGAATTTCCTCTGGTTTCACGAGGAAATCACCTTTCTCATCCGCGTTTTCTTCTTCGTGTACATCGGGACTCTCTTCGATTTCCGGGAACTTTCCTTCAAGGTTATTGCCCTCTCCCTCGCTTCCGTGGTCGCCATCTACGGGGTCCGCTCCCTCCTCCTCTCCCTCCTGGGGAAGAGTGAGGATGTGTTTTCCCGGATGAGAAAGGTGATGCTCACCACCGCGCCCCGGGGACTGGCAACGGCGGTTCTCGCTCTTTTGCCGGCTTCATTCGGAATTGCCGGCACGGGAGATTTCGGGAGGTATGCCCTCTTTGTCATCGTGCTGACGAACGTGGTGCTCGCCGTGGGCACGTTCGGGCTGGGAGGGGAAGAACCGGTTTTCGGAAAAGATAATGGAGGAGAATGAGAGGAGGTGTGGAAATGAAAAAAAGGACTGCACTAATTACGGGAGTTTTTGCCCTCGCTCTCTGCCTCATCGCGGGCCCCGCTGCCTGGGGGAAGAGCGTGGCCGGCGTGGAAATTCCGGAGAAGGTAACCGTTCAGGGGAAGGAACTCTCCCTGGTGGGGGCTGGGATAAGGACGAAGACCATCTTCCGCGTAAAGGTCTACATCGGTGCCCTTTACATGGAAAACCCGTCCCGCTCCCGCGAAGAGATCATTTCCTCTGACCAGGTCAAGAGGATGGTCATGCACTTCCTCTACAAAAAAGTGGGGAAAGAGAAGATCATCGAGGGCTGGAACGAGGGGTTCGAGAAGAACAGCCGTGACAGGATGAAGGCGCTGAAGGAGAGGATAGGCAGGTTCAATTCGTTTTTCGATTCTGACCTGAAGAGGGGAGACGAGGTTCTCCTCACCTATATTCCCGGGACGGGGACGGAGGTCACCATAAAGGGGGAGAAAAAAGGAGTCATCGAGGGGAAAGATTTCGCCGATGCTCTCTTCGCAATCTGGTTTGGTCCTCACCCGGCAGACGAGGACATGATGGAGGAGATTCTCGCGGGGAAGTGAGGGCGTGAAGATGGCGGGACGTTGTCCTTTCTCCCGGGGGATAATATAATTGTGAGACCTTAAAGAGGAGAAGGGAGGAGGAGATGCCCACCTACGAGTACAGGTGCTCCGCCTGCGGCGAGTTTGAGGTGTTTCAGAAGATATCGGACCCTCCCCTTTCGGCCTGTCCCACCTGCGGCAAGCCGGTAAGGAGGCTCGTTTCCGGTGGGTCCACTTTCATCCTCAAGGGGAGAAACTGGATTTCGAAGATGCCCTCCTCTTCTGACGACATAAAGACCCTGAAAGAAAGGATTTTCAAGCGGACCATCGAGCAGGAGGCGGAGGAGACCCCGAAGAATCCTCCCAAGGTGAGGGTCAAAGGGAAGAGGAAGAGGATTACCCCGAAAAAGGTCCATTGAGGGGATTACTCATCCAGAATTGAGATGATGGCGCCTGCGGCTTCCCGCACCTCCTCACGGGAGACGTTGAGATGGGTGACGGCCCGGATGATGGGGGCACGGCGGAAGTCGAGGAGGACCCCCCGGTCTTTCGTTTTTTTCCACAATTTATCCACAGGGTAATCCACAGGGGAGAAGAGGACGATGTTCGTCTCCACCGGGTCGTTGAGCAATTTAACCCGGGGGGAAGAGGAGATGATTCTCGCGAATTCCCTCGCCTTTTCGTGGTCATCCCGGAGTCTCTCCACGTTGTTTTCCAGGGCGTAGAGTCCCGGCGCGGCGAAGACCCCCGCCTGCCTCATCCCCCCACCCAGGAGATTTCTCCACTCACGGGCTCTCTCGATGACGTCCCGGGGACCGACGAGGACCGACCCGAGAGGTGCGCCCAGGCCCTTTGAGAGACAGAAGCAGAGGGTGGTGCACGCATCCCCCAGGGTCTTCGGGTCCTCTCCCGTCTCCACGAGGGCGTTGAATATCCTGGACCCGTCCAGGTGGAGGGGAAGGCCGTGCTTTCTGGCTGCGTCCGCAGTTTCCCGGATAACTTCCGTGGGGAGGATGAGGCCCCCGGAGGCGTTCACTGTGTTTTCCAGTGTGACGAGGGCTGCCTCTCCCCCGAAAACGTCCCGGCACCTCAAGATGAGGTCCTCAATTTCTCCGGGCCGCGGGAATCCTCTCTCGTTCCCGAAACCGACGACGGCGCATCCTGAGATGAGGGACGTAGAAACGCGCTCCTTCCGGGCGATGTGAGAAACTTCCGGGGAAAAAACGATTTTTCCCCTCCCGGCCTGAGCGGCGAGAGCCACCTGATTCGCCATCGTCCCGGAGATGAGGAGGAGACCCTCTTCCTTCCCGAAAATCTCTGCCGCCTTCTTCTCGAGGGTTCGCACTGTCTCGTCTTCGTTTCTCAGGGAGTCTCCGAGCCTGGCCGTGAGCACCGTGTTGAGCATCTCCCGTGAGGGGAGGGTGATCGTGTCGCTGCGAAGGTCGATCGTCCTCTCCACGCCTTTCTCCTCCTTTCTCCGTCCTCCTCTTTATTTCAGCCGATGGGGGATGGCGGTGCAAGGGTCTTTGGGGATTCGATTGCCGATTGACGAAACCGATGAATTTTATTAATGATTTTAATAATATCCGTTGCTGGAAAAAAACGGGAAAAGGAGAGGGGACGATGAAGAGAGAGCGCTGGAAGACGCAGATAGGTTTTCTCCTCGCAGCTGTCGGTTCCGCCATCGGGCTTGGAAACATCTGGCGCTTCAGCTACATGGCATACAGTTACGGGGGTGGGGCTTTCCTCATTCCATACTTCACTGCCCTCCTCACGGCGGGGATTCCCCTCCTCATCCTCGAGTTCGCTCTGGGGCACGAGAAGCAGGGCTCGGCGCCTCTGGCCTTCGGGCTCATCAACAGGAAGTGGGAGTGGCTCGGCTGGTGGGCTGTTATCTTCGTGATGTTCGGTATCGAACTCTACTACACCGTCGTCATCTCCTGGTGCGTAAACTACTTCGGTTACGCTTTCAACCTCACCTGGGGAGCAGACCCGAACGCTTTCTTCTTTAAAAAGTTTCTCGGTCTTTCCGGGTCTCCCGGCGAGATAGGGAGCATCAGAACTCCCATCTTCTTCGCCCTCTGCATCGTCTGGTTCCTCAACTGGATCATCGTTTACCGGGGAATTCAGAAGGGGATAGAAACGGCGAACAAAATTTTCATGCCCCTCCTCTTCATCCTGACGGCAATTCTCGTTTTCTGGGCCGTTACTTTCAAAGGGGCGGGCGTCGGCATCAGGGCGTACCTGACTCCGGACTTCTCCAAGCTGGCTGACCCGAAGGTGTGGATCGATGCGTACGGTCAGATTTTCTTCACCCTGAGCCTTGGATTCGGAATCATGATCGCTTACGCGAGTTATCTCCCTGAAAAGGAAGCCAACATTACAAAAAATGCCATCCTCACCGGGGTCATCAACTGCGGCTACTCGCTCTTCGCCGGTTTTGCCGTTTTCTCCACGCTGGGATTCATGGCCGTCTCTCAGGGGAAGGAAGTCTCCGAAGTGGTTTCCCAGAGCATCGGACTCGCCTTCGTTGCCTACCCCAAGGCTCTCTCCCTCATGCCGGGAGGGAAACTCTTCGGCGCCATCTTCTTCTTCTGCCTCGTCGTGGCCGGTCTCTCTTCCTCCATCTCCATCATCGAGGCTTTTACCTCCGCCGTGGTCGACAAATTCGGAGCGAGCAGGAAAAAGGTGGTCACGGTGATATCTATCCTCGGCTTCTTCGGGTCCATCATCTTCACCACCAACGGGGGGCTTTACTGGCTTGACATCGTTGACCACTTCCTCACACACTACGGACTCGTCGTGGTGGGGATACTGGAGTGCATCGTGGCGGCCTGGCTCTTCAAAGTAGCCCGGTTGAGGGACCACGTGAACAGGGTTTCCACTATCAAGGTGGGGACCTGGTGGGATGCCCTCGTCCGCTACTTCATCCCGCTCATCCTCGGCATCATCCTCGTCGGGGACCTGGTGGGGGAGTTTTCCAAGCCTTACGGCGGATACTCATGGACGGCAATCATCGCCATCGGCGTCGATTGGGTGCTCTTTACGGTCATCGCTGCTGTCTTCTTCTCCATGAGACCCTGGAAGAAGGGAGAGCTCGCGCCGAAGAAAGAGTGAGTCTCGTCATTCCGGGGGTCGGATAAGGTCCGGCCCCCTTCCTGTCCCGAAAGTCAGGTCTGCGGTGGCGGGGCGAGAGGATTTCCTCCCTCCGTCACAACCCCTCGTGAAACTTCTCAAGTTTGTTAGATATTTTGCATTATTCTCGGATAAAAAGGGAAAATTTGTGTATAATATCCGGTAGTGCTCTTTTCAGTTGTTTGGGGCAGGAAACGCCTTTGTTGAGGAAGGAGAGGGGTCATGGTCCGGAGAAAATTAAAGTCAGAGGGGGAGTTTTCCCGGTTTTTCCGCTGGTCTCTCTTTACGGGAAAGGGGCCCTGGGGAATTTTAGGACCTGGTCTCGTCCCGAAGAAGAAGGAGGAAGGGCTTTTCGTCCTCCCGACGAGGGGGGTTTCGTCTCCTTTCCTCTACCTCTCCTCTCTCATCATCGAACTGGCGATGGGGGGGAGACTCGTGCGACTCTGTGGGCCGGAGAGGCTTTCCGGCGGGACGGTGCCCATCGGCCCTGTGTCCTGCAGGGGATATCCCTTCCCCGATGCCACCTGGAGGGATGAGAGTTTCCGGGTCAGGTTGACGCTTTTTCCCGTCCCGGGGGAAATGTCCATCGCCCTCCGTCTCCGCCTTCTCCTGAGGGAGGAGGGGATTCTCCGGGTGAGGCCCGTCTTCGGTTTCCGGTCAATTTACGACCTGAACAGGGAGAGGGAGATACCGCTGGGAGTGAGGAGGGAAGAATCGGGAATTTTCCTCCGTTACGGCGCTGAGCCCGTTCCCCCCTTCGTCGTGGCCGCGCCGGGGTTTGAGTTTTCGGGAGAGTTTTCGTGGGTCAGGGGAATCCGTTATCCCGTGGACGAGGAGAGGGGGGAAGGGGCTGTGGAGGACCTCCCCACGCCAGGATACCTTGCAGTTCAGCTCTCGAAGGGGCCGACGACCCTTTACCTCCTCTTTTCGTCGGAAAAGAAATGGGAGGACGCAATATCGGAGAAACCGAGTCCCCTCCTCAGGAGAATTCGGGGAACCTTGAAGAGGGGGAGGCCCCTCACTTCCGATCTTCCCCGCATCTTCCAGAAAGATTTCAAT
>RFHC01000182.1 GCA_003696505.1 Deltaproteobacteria bacterium | reverse complement strand
TCGTCACGATGGGGGGACAAGGCGGGGGTCGGGTGAGGTTGTCATCGAGGAAGTCCTCTTTCAAGATTCAGCAGGAATTTCGAGGAATAATTTCAGGAGCGACGAGGAAGTGCGCGTCGTTGTCAGAGCGCGGGCAGAGGAGGAGGTGGCCGGACCGGCTGTGGGGTTGGGGGTTTTCACCGACGAGGGGACCCGGATTTTCGGGACAAACACCTCCCGGCTCAACCTTTCCCTCGGAAAAGTGGAGAAGGGGGAGCGCTTCTCCGTCTTTTTTGCGTTTCCCCAATTGGGTCTGGCGGAGGGAAGTTATCTCATCAGCGTGATGGTTCATACGGAGGATGGTTTGAAGGACTTCGACAGGATAGACAAGGGGTTCAGAATTTTTGTCGAAAACGTGAAAGGTTTCCACGGGATTTTCGACCTCAACCCCGTGGTCCATATGACAAGAGGGGAGTAGAGGGGGAGTTTCAGGGTGCGTCCCGATGAATTCGAAGGGATGGAGATGCTGCTTGCCGAGTTCGGAAACAGGGCGGACTCCCTCCTCGTGGCTCTTCTCGACGAGACTATCGCAGACTATCTGACTCGCTCAAACGAACCACGGGAGTTCCGTAATTTGTTCCTCATCGTTACGAGGAGATTTCCGGAAGAGCTTTTATCGCGTATTGAGGAACGGGGAATTTCTGTTTTTGGGAAGAGCGATATTTTCCATGTATGGAAGAGAATTCTCTTTTCTCCGGCGAAACGGGTTGTCTCCCTCCAGCCATACAGGAAACTTCTCTTCTTTCTCGCTTCTATTCCCGGAAAAGAAAAGATCGCGTTTTTCTCCGGAGAGGCGAAGCGTTTTTCTCTCCCCTTTATCGTGAGAAGAGAGGGGGGAAGGGTGTATGGAGAGTACACCAGAAGAGCCCGGATGAAAAGGATGAGGAGGAAGTTGAAGGAGTTGAGAATCTTTCCGTACACGGTGGGCTTTCCCAACGACTACATTCAACTCAAAGAGGAACTTGAAAGGAAGAGAGCCTCGGACCTGAAAAAAATTCCCGTCTCTGTTATTGTTCCCGTCTACAACAGGAAGAAGGAGCTCGAGAGGACACTCACTGCTCTTTCGATGCAATCTTACCCGAAAGAGCTTGTAGACCTGATCGTTGCAGACGATGGAAGCAGGGAGGATTACATTCATCTCCTGGAGGGTTTCAGACCAAGTTTCAGAAGTGTCCGTCTCGTCAGGCACGAGGACAGAGGGTATCGGCTATCTGCGATACGCAATAGGGGCATAGAGGCATCGGAGACGGACGTAGTCATTCTCCTCGATTGCGACATGATACCGGAGAGAGATTTCGTATACCATCACGCGAAATGGTTCCACCTGTGGGAGGGAAATATCGTCGTCATAGGCGGGAGAAGGTTTATCGATGGTGAAGGGCTGATGCCTGAAGACTTAAGGAGGAATTTTTCTCACGAGATGGAGCGGCGGCTCGCTCCCGCCCCGGAGGCGGTGAGGGACGAAGAGAATCCTGAGGTGGACTGGAGGGAAAGATATTACAGGAAAACAGACAATCTGAGGTTTTCCCCTTCTCCGTATCGCTATGCGTCAGGAGGCAACGTCTCCTTCAGAAAAAAGTATGCCCGGAGGGCCGGGATGTTCGATGAATCTTTTCAGGCATGGGGAGGAGAAGACCTGGAGTTTTTCTACAGGATGTATAATCAAGGTGCCTACTTTATCCCTGACGGAAACGCCCTTGCATATCATCAAAACCATCCAGACACTTCAGGGCGCGAAGAGGGAAGGGAGAGGACGCGAAGCCTCCTGGAATGCCGCGTTCCGCCATTGAGAAAGAGAAAGTTCAGGGAAGGAGACGTTCCGCGGGTTTCCATATACATGCCAGCGTATAACTCCAGCCGGTTCATCGTGGAGGCTGTTGAAAGTGTCAGGAAGCAGACGTACGATGACTGGGAGCTGTGCATTTGCGATGATGGGTCAACAGACGGGACGTTCGAGCTCGTGAGGAAAGTTTTCGGCAGCGATCACCGCGTGAGGATAGAGAGGATCGAGCATGGGGGAATCGGGAAGGCCTCGAATCACGCCCTCCGAATGTGCAGAGGTGAATTCGTTGGACAGCTGGACAGCGATGACCTGCTCCATCCGCGCGCGATTGAAACCATGGTGAAATTTCTCGAAGAAAACCCTTCTGTGGGGGTTGTGTATTCTGACTATGCTTTCATAGATTCCGAAGGCAATATCGTCGGTGAGGGGTACTCCCACCCCGAATACGACCCTGTGATGCTCCTTAAAGGGATGATCGTCCACCACTTCCGGATGTTCCGCCGGCTCTACTGGTACAGGACGTCCGGTTTTTCCGAGGAACTCTCAAGCGCAGTCGATTATGACATGTTTTTGAAAATGAGCGAGGTCTGCTGGTTCCACCACCTGAGGGAGGTTCTTTACTTCTATCGGCTTCACGGCGAAAACACATCGATAAGAGGGTATGCCGTTCAGACAGAAAACCACGTCAGGGCGGTGGAGATGGCACTGAGAAGGAGGGGTTTGCCCTGGAGGGTCAGGACACCGGCGAAGGAGAGTCGGGATATAGATTTTTCCCTTTGAGTAGGGAGGGAGACGTTGCAGTTCTCGCCTGACCACTAACGTCCCTTCGTCACTGCATTTCCCCCCGGTGAATACGAGAAGAATCCATTGACCTTTCCCAGGAAACTGAAGTAGTTGTACGCTGCTTTCTCGTAATTTATCGGAATATAAAGGACCGAGTTGAGGAGGTTTTTCGATGCTTCGGCGAGAAATTCAAAAATGATTTCCCGGTTTCCCTCCAGGAGGTGCTTCCTCACGCAGGCGCCGAAGCCCCGGTTATACCTGTAGGCTCGCTTCCTGGAAACCTCATCGTAATTCCTCAGGGGGTCGGCGTGGTATACACAGGTCCCTTCCCAGTGGACCACATTCATTCCCCTTGAGATGGCTCTCAAAACGATGTCCAGGTCTTCCGATGATTCGAATGTGGACCCGACGCCCAGGTCTTCGTCGAAGAGGCCCAGTGAGATGAGAGATTCTCTTCTGAAGACGAGTCCCGACCCGGTGGAAAGTTTCCTCGCGTTTTTCAGGGTGAGGGGGGCGGGACCTTCCTTCCCCCCTGCTGTGTGGATTTCCTTCGACGGGTCGACGACGGGGAGGGAGAGGATGGAGGTTTCGGGAAAGCGGAAAAAGAACTGGAGGGTCTCCTCGACGAAATCGGTGGGGAGCCACGCGTCGTCGTCGCAGAAAAAGAGAAGTTCTCCCGATGAAAGGGCAACCCCCCTGTTCTTGGCCGCGCTGATTGATACGGTTTCGATTTGCGCGTGCTTCAGGGGGAGAATTTTGTCGAACTCTCTCCTTATGGGAAGGGTCCGGTCGTCGTTGTTTTCGTCGATGATAATAATTTCTCCCGGAAGTGCCGTCTGTCGGGAAAGGGAATCGAGGAGGCGTTTCAGTGGTGTGGTTCTCTCAAGGGTGGGTATGATAACGGAGAGCATCGACGTTTTTGCCGGCGGTCTGTTTTTTTAAATTTATATTATCCGGGTCGTGATGATGCAAAAGGAAAACAGAATCGTCTTCTTTCACCTGGGGTGGCTCGGTGATTCGGTTGTTTCCATCCCTTCCATGGTGGCACTCAGGAAAGCCTTTCCCGGGGCGCATATTATCAGGTTGGTAAATTCCCGTATGGAAGAATTCTTCCGTGGGTGTCCCCTCGTGGACGAGGTCCTCCCCTTCGACCGTGAGGCCCCGAAGGTGAGGGAGGGGAGAAAACTCCTCGCCCTCCTGAGGGAGAAAAGACCGACCCATTTTTTCAACCTCCACACGCCCGATTTTGACAGGCCCTTTCGCCACTACCTGAGGGACAACCTCTTCGCTTTCCTGACGGGAGCGCAGGTAAGGGCCGCATATTCTCATTCCGTCGATTCCCTCCTCCTCTCCCACTCCGTCAGGCGGGAGGAGTTCGGGTCCGAGAGGATGGACCGGGAGATGCTCAGGGTCGTCGAGAGGGTGACGGGCCCCGTCTCCCTCACTCCGGACGAGATTTCCTACTGGTTGACCGATGACGACAGGGAAAGGGGGAGGAGACTCATCGAGGAAGCGGGCCTGTCGCCGGGGAGATATGTCGCTGCTTCCCCCTTTGCGAAGAGGAGGTCGAGGGAATGGGGTTTCGACCGGTGGGAGAGGCTCCTCTCAGCGGTAAAGGAGAGGTTCGGGCTCACCCCCGTTGTCCTGGGAGGTCGGGGGGAGAGGAGGAGATGGGAGGAGGCTTTCCCCGGTGGAGGGCCAGCTGTTAACCTGGCGGGGCGGACGACGCTGAAAACGGCAGCTGCCCTCATCGAAATGGCTCGCTTTTTTGTCGGCCTGGATTCGGGATTGTCTCACCTCGCCGCCGTCCTGGGGACGCCCTCTGTCGTGCTCTTCGGCCCGGGGAATCCCCTCCTCTGGTCGCCGATGAACGAAAAGGGTCCCGTGAGAATCGTGCGGGGTGAGGCGGAGTGCTCTCCCTGCTTTCTGGACGAGTGTGACGACATGCGGTGTATGACATCCATCCCGGAAGAGAGCGTGCTGGAAGAGGCGAGAAGGGTAATGGAGGAAGCGTGAAGGTCATCTGCCTCGCGAAGACGGGACCGAAGGGTCCTGCCAGCAGATACCGGATATATCAGTACATCCCTCATCTCAGGGAGAGAGGGATGGACGTGGAGGTCCTCCCCGCTTTTCCCGACAGGTACGTGGACCTGGCAGGGAGTCCCGCCGCGGGTGCCTCAGCGCAGAGGTCCCTTCTCGTCATCGCCGGGTTTCTCAGGCGCCTCGGACACTTTGCCCGGGCCATGAGAGCCGACCTCGTCGTCATCGAGCGGGAGTTTTTCCCCGCCTTCCCCCCTCTATTCGAGATGCTCCTCAGAGTCTTCAGGAGAGGATATATCCTTGAGTTCGACGACGCGATATTCCTCTCCTTCGGGAGACGGATGAAGTATCCCGTCACGGTGAAAATGGCCCGGCGGGTCATCGTGGGAAACGAGTACCTCGCCCGGTATGCCCGGCAGTTCAACGACAGGGTCGAAGTCGTCCCCACGGTCGTTGACTCCTCCCGCTACGTCCCGAGAGAGGACTACCGCCTCTCCTCTCCGCCTCGCATCGGCTGGGTGGGACTCCCCTACAACTTCCCCCACCTGAGAATGGTCTCCCCCGCGCTGAAGAAGGTGTGCGAGAAGTGGGAAGCCCGACTCGTCGTCTTCTCCGGGAGGAGTCCAGACCTTCCCCTCCCCGTCGAGTTCGTTCCCTGGTCGGAGGAGAGGGAGCCCGAAGTGATTTCTTCCTTCGATGCTGGTATCATGCCTCTTGCGGATACGCCCTTTGCAAGGGGAAAGTGCGGGTTGAAGATTCTCCAGTACATGGCGGCGGGAGTGCCCGTGGTGGCGTCACCTGTGGGGGTGAACAGAGACATCATCTCCGACGGGGTCAACGGTTTCCTCGCAGCCTCTCACCGGGAGTGGGAGGAGAAAATTTCCATCCTTCTGTCCGATGAAAATTTAAGGGAGAGGATGGGAAGGGAGGGGAGGAAGACGGTGGAGGAAAGGTTCGACCTTTCCCTCTGGAAGGATGAAGTGGCGAGAATTTACCTGGAGGAGACCTCCCGGTGAAAGTTATCGGATACCTCCTCGCCTTTGCGTCCGCTTTTTTCGTTTCCTACTACACGACTCCTGTCGCACGGGAGGCTGCAGTTCGATGCGGCGTCGTTGACAGGCCTGACGGGAAGCTGAAAAACCACGACCGCGTGGTCCCCTATTTCGGCGGACTCGCCATCTACCTGGCTTTTCTCGTCGGAATCTCCCTCACCTTCGAATTCACCGCAGAAGTGCTGGCCATTCTCCTCGGGGGGAGTATCGTCGTCCTCGTCGGTCTCATCGACGACCTGGGGAGAATCAGCCCGGGGGCAAAACTGGCGGGGGAGGGAATTGCCATCCTCGTTCTCCTCAAATCGGGGGTCATGGTGAAGGTGATTTACCTCGGTTTTCCCCTCCAGGTGGCGGTGACGGTTTTCTGGATGCTCCTTCTGACGAATGCCTTCAACATCATAGACATCATGGACGGACTCTCTGCGGGAATAGGGGGCATTGGAGCTCTTTTCATGTTCGTCGTGTCTGTCATGAACGGAAACGCTCCCATCGCGGTTCTCTCCGCTGCGCTCGCGGGCGCTCTCTTCGGATTCCTCCCCCACAACTTTTCCCCTGCCTCGATTTTCATGGGAGATGCGGGGAGTCTCCTCGTGGGATATCTCCTTGGGGCCTTCTCCATCATGGGGAAGTACATGACGAAGAATCACATGGGATTCATCGTTCCCGCCGTCATCTTCGGGATTCCCCTCTTCGACACCCTGTTTGTCTCCTGGATTCGGTTCATGAGGGGAGAGTCGATTTTCAGGGGGTCGCGGGACCACTTCGCCCTCCGCCTGCGGAAGTGGAGGCTCTCCGTGAGGCAGACCGTTCTCGTCTCTTACGGGGCGGCAATCGTTTGCGGGCTCTTCGGTCTCGGAATCATGACCTCGGAGCTGAGGACGGCATCTATCCTCCTTATCGTTAACTCGTTTCTCTTCATCGTGGTGGCGCTATGGTTGAAAAAAATAGACATGACACTCTGAAAAGCGTCGTCGTCCACATCATCACGAAGCTCGAACTCGGCGGCGCGCAGGAGAACACCCTTATCAACTGCGAGAAACTCGACCGGGGAAGGTATGAGGTTTTCCTGGTATCGGGTGACGGGGGAATCCTCAACGGGAGAGCGGAGGAGAGCCTGGGCGAAAGGTTCATCATCGTCCCTTCTCTTGTCCGTGAGATAAACCCGCTCAGGGATTTCCAGGCGCTTTTGAGCCTGACAGCGCTCCTGAGGAGAATAAAGGGAGAATTTCCGGGGCAACCGCTCATCGTTCACACTCACAGCTCAAAGGCGGGGATTCTCGGGAGGATTGCGGCCCGCCTGGCGGGATGTCACATCATCATCCACACGGTTCACGGTTTCGGTTTTACCCCCCTCCAGTCTTTTCTCACGAGGAGGTTCTTCATTTTCCTCGAGAAGTTCGTCTCCCGGTTTACCGACGCTTTCGTGCTCGTCTCTGAGGCGAACGGCCGGGAGGGAATCGACCTGGGAATATTCGACGGGGAGAAGACGGTTCTCATAAGGTCTGGTTTCGACGTGGAGAGATTTGCATCAGGGGAAAAAGCGAGGGGAAGAGAAATCATCGGATGTGATGACGGCCGCTATACCGTGGGAATGGTCGCCTGCTTCAAGCCCCAGAAAAACCCCCTCGACTTCGTCCGGATGGCGGGTTTCCTCAGGGAGAAGGGTTATGATTTCCAGTACGTCCTCGTCGGGGACGGAGAACTCCGTCCTGCCATCGCCGCGGAAATCGTCCGCCTCGGTCTGGGGGATTCGTTCCACCTGACCGGTTGGGTGGAGGAGGTGGAGCACGTGATGGCCGCCTTCGACGTGCTCGTCCTCACTTCCCTCTGGGAGGGACTTCCCCGTGTCATTCCCCAGGCCCTCGCTCTTGGAATTCCCGTCGTGGTGACGAACGTGGATGGCAACCCCGAGGTCGTCGAGGAAGGGAAGACCGGATACGTCGTCCCTCCCCGGAACCCGCAAAAAGCAGCGGAGGCCGTGGAACGGGTTTACCGGGGAGAGATAGACAGGGAGGCTCTCCTTCGGGCGAGGGAGAGGGTGAGAAGAGAATTCTCTCAGGAGATGATGGTGGAAAGGCACGAGCGCCTCTACGACCGTCTCCTCCGTTCGAGGGGGTACCGTGTGGAGTGAGGCTTTCGGCAGTTTGGGAAGAGGAGGGGGATTTGTCCTCCCCCTGTTCTCCTTTCTCCTCGGGCTCGCCATGGGGAGTTTTTACAACGTGGTGATATACAGACTCCCCCGGGGAATCTCCCTCCTCCGCCCTCCCTCGTCGTGCCCTGCCTGCGGGGAGAGAATCCGTCCGAGGGACAACATCCCCCTCCTGAGTTACGTCCTTCTCGGAGGTAAGTGCAGAAACCCGGAGTGCAGGGCGCGGATTCCGTTTCGGTATCCACTCGTCGAATTCCTCACGGGGGTTCTCTTCGCCTTCTCCTGCTTCGACGCGTTGGGGAGGGGTAGTTTGCCTCTTTTTTTCCGGGATTCCCTCTTCTACTCGATTCTCCTCGTCGTCTCCTTCATCGACCTGGACCATAGAATCATCCCGGATGAGCTCAGCCTGGGGGGATTTGTCGGCGGACTTCTCCTGGAGGGTCTTCTCGTCCGGGAGTATTCGAATCCTGCTGCCCGGATGCTTTTCCACCTCCTCGGAGCGGGGGGGACAGGTTCCCCGCTTTTCGGACTGAACCGGTGGACCCTCTTCTCCTTCGTTGACTCCCTCGCCGGTGCCGCCGTTGGGGGAGGCCTTCTCCTCCTCACCGCGGTCGCCTACGAGAAGGTGAGAAAGATAGAGGGTCTGGGAATGGGGGACGTGAAACTCCTCCTGTGCGTGGGAGCATTCCTCGGTCCCTTCGGGGCTCTCCTGACG
>RFHC01000181.1 GCA_003696505.1 Deltaproteobacteria bacterium | reverse complement strand
TTCTGCGATGTGGACCTGAAGGGGCTCGAGGGCGTGGAGAGAGCCTTTGACGAATTCCTCGCCGGGGAGGAGGAGAGGATAACCTGTATCCGCGACGCCAGAGGGCGCCTCATCGTCCCCGAAGGGATTGAGAAGGAGAGGACCGAAGGGAAAACGATCCAGCTCACCATAGACGGAACGGTCCAGTTCATCTGCGAGAGGGAAATAGAGAGGGGCGTCAGAGAGTTCGGGGCGAAAAGCGGAATTGCCATCGTCATGGACCCGCGGACAGGGGAGGTCCTGGCAATGGCGGTCTACCCCTCCTACGACCCCAACTCTCCTTCCCGGTATCCCGCTTCGTGGCGGAGGAACAGGGCGATAACGGACATTTACGAACCTGGCTCTACCTTCAAGGTTTTCCTCGTTGCCGGGGCGCTCGATTCGGGAAAAGTCAGACTCAGTGATAAAATATTCTGCGAAAATGGTGTGATCACCGTTCAGGGGAGACGCATCCACGACACGCACGAGAACGAGTGGCTCACAATTCCCGAAGTCCTGAAAGTCTCCTCCAACATCGGTGCTTACAAGATAGCGGAGAGGATGACTCCCCGCCTTTTCTACAGCTACGTGAAGAGTTTCGGCTTCGGAAGGAGGACGGGGATTGAACTGAAGGGAGAGGTGCCGGGGCTCATCCCGGATGAAGAGGAATTCCTCAAGCCCATCAGGTACGCTACCGCCTCGTTCGGGCAGGGGGTTGCCGCCACGGCCCTCCAGGTGACGTCGGCTTTCTGCGCTGCCGTAAACGGCGGAATCCTCGTGAAACCGACGGTCATCAAGGAAGTCCGGTCACCTGAAGGAGAGATACTCTACAGGACGAGACCGAGGTACAGGGGCCGGGTCATTTCCTCCAGCACGTCCAGGGTTTTGAGGGAGATTCTCGCCGGAGTCGTCAGCGAAGAAGGGACGGGAAGCCTCGCCCGAATCAACGGGTACTCCATCGGGGGGAAGACGGGAACTTCTCAGAAGGTGGACCCGGTGAAGGGGGGATACTCGGATAAGAGAATCGCCTCTTTTATCGGCTTTTTCCCCGTTGATGAGCCGAGATTCGTCGTTTCTGTCGTGGTGGACGAGCCTGAAGAGGAGGTTTACGGGGGGAAAGTTGCCGCGCCGATTTTCCGGCGCATCGTTTCCAAACTCGCCATTTACGAGGGGCTTCCGCCTGAAGGCGGCGGGCAGCAGGTTGCCCTGAGATCGGATGAAGGAAAGGAAGCGGAGATTGGAGGGAGAGGACCGAAGCTCGTCAGGGTTTCCTTCGGCGGTCCTGACGAGTCCTCGGTTGTGATGCCGGACTTGAAAGGGCTCACAATGGTGGAGGTTGTCGACCTCCTCGATTCTCTGGGGCTGGAGTACGAACTCAAGGGGTCAGGTCTCGCCGCTGGTCAGTTTCCTGCCCCGGGGAAAAGAGTAAAGAGGGGAAGGACCTGCAGGGTCTACTTCAGAGAGGAGTAAGGGTGAGAGTCGCGGAATTCGTAAAAGTTCTGGGCGTGGATGCAGACTTTCCCCTCCCTGATGCGGAGGTCAGGGGAATTGCCGTGGACTCCCGTGAGGTGAGGGATGGCGACGTTTTCTTCGCTCTCCCCGGGACGCGGGAGCACGGGATTCGCTACTTAAACGACGCTCTTACCCGGGGGGCTCTCCTCTGCGTCACTGATGAGGCGCCGCCTGGAGGAAAGGCAGAGAGGGTCATCCTCGTCCCGGACGCGATGGACGCCCTCTGCAGGGCGTCTTCGCATTTTTACGGAAACCCCTCATCTTCCCTCACGGTCGTTGGGGTGACGGGGACCAACGGGAAGACGACGATATCCTACCTGCTGGAATCGATTTTCGAATCTGCCGGATTCCGGACGGGTGTGGTGGGGACGGTGAACTACCGGGTCGGCGGAAAGCTCATCCGGGAAGGTTTGACGACCCCCTTCCCCCATCAGCTCCAGGGGGCTCTGGCCGAGATGAGGGATTGCGGCGCCCGGTACTCCGTCGTGGAAGTTTCCTCTCACGGGCTTGCCCAGGGGAGGGTAAGGGGAATCGAGTTTTCCGCGGCGGTGTTCACGAACCTCTCCCGCGACCACCTGGACTATCACGGAGACATGGAATCCTATTACTCCGCAAAGAAGCGCCTTTTCGTGGAGCACCTGAGAGGTGGGGACGCCCTCTCTGTCGTGAACGTGGATTGTCCTTACGGAAAGAGGCTTGCCGGAGAGGCGGGAGGAAGGGTCGTTACGTGCTCCCTGAAAGGGGAAGGGGATTTCACTGCGGAAAGCGCTCTCTTAACCATCGGGGGAATTGACGCGAATTTAAGGTGGGGAGGGGGAAGTCTCCGCGTCAGGTCCTCTCTCGTGGGCAGGCATAACCTGGAAAACATTCTCCTGGCCTCTGCCTGCGCGCTCTCGCTTGGAATTCCACCCGACAGGGTGGAGGAGGGGATAGAGGCGCTGAAATCCGTCCCCGGACGCCTGGAGAGGGTGAAAGTGAAGCAGGGGGCGGAGTTTTTCGTCGACTACGCCCACACCCCCGATGGGTTGAGGAACGTCGTTGAAGCTCTCATACCCTTCAGGACCGGGAGGCTCATCGTCGTTTTCGGATGCGGCGGAGACAGGGACAGGGGAAAACGACCCATCATGGGAGAGGTGGTGGCGTCGAGGGCCGACGTGACGGTCGTGACGAGCGACAACCCGAGGAGCGAAGACCCCCGCGCCATCATTGACGAGATTCTCCCGGGGTGCGAGAGGGCAGGGGCGGTGAGGGTTTCTTCCCTGCCGGGGAATGGCCCGGGCAGGGTCTACCTGGTGGAACCTGACAGGAGGAAAGCCATCGGGCTGGCCGTCGACATGGCCCGGCCCGGAGATATCGTGCTGGTGGCGGGGAAGGGGCACGAGACGTACCAGATTATCGGTCAGGAGAGGATTGAGTTTGACGACAGGGCTGTGCTCAGGGAATACGGGGCTTGAGAGAAGCCCGTGGATAAGGGGGAGTCTCTCCCTCTTTGACGGCCTCGTTGAGGATTCCGTGGGGCTTCCGTCTCTCGACGGGAAGGCGCTTCGAGTGACGCTCGACTCCCGTGAGGTGGGACCGGGCTCACTTTTCATCGGCGTGAAGGGGGAAAAGAGGGACGGTTCAGACTTCGCCCTCGAGGCGCTGGAAAGGGGAGCAGACGGGGTCGTCGTCAGCCCGTCCCGCTGGGAGGAGGTCAGGGAAGCCGCCCTGGCCTCCGGGAAGGCCGCTCTCCTCGCGGGGGACACGACGAAGTTCCTCGGAGACCTTTCCGCGAGGAAGGGGGAAAGGGAAGGTCTCCTGAAGGTGGGGATAACGGGGAGCGCAGGGAAAACGACGGTGAAGGAAATGACCTATGCCGTTCTCTCCGTTTCCCGGAAGGGATACCGCTCACCGGGCAACTTCAACAACCTCATCGGTCTCCCCCTCACCCTCCTTTCCCTGAACGACGACGACCAGTTCCTCGTCGCTGAGATGGGGACCAACGTACCGGGGGAGATTGAGCGCCTCACGGAGATTCTCCGTCCATCCGTCGGGCTCATCACTAACGTTGGACCTGCCCACCTGGAGGGGCTGGGAGACGTGGAAGCGGTTGCCCGGGAAAAGGGAAAACTCTTCGAAGGAGTGGGAGAAGAGGGAACGGTCGTCGTCAACGCCGATGACGAGAGGGTCCTGAAGCTCGGAGAGGCGGCGCCCGGGAGAAAGATCTTCTTCGGTGAGAAGGGAAGGGACGTGTCGGGGAGGCTCGTCTCCATGAAAGAGGACGGCATGACTGTATCTCTCAGGTACGGAGGGGAAGAGGTGGAGGTCCATCTCCCCGTGGCAGGAGTTCAGTATTTTGCCGCCCTCCTCGCGGCTGCAGGCGTTGCTTTCTCAATCGGCCTTCCCGCCGAAGACGTGGTCAGGGGAGCTTCCTCTTTTCAACCTCCGGAGGGGCGCTTCCGCGTGGAAGAGCTGGACAACGGAGTCGTCCTCGTCGACGACTCGTACAACGCCAATCCCCTTTCTTTCCGCAAGGGTTTTGAAACCCTCTCTCTCCTCTTTCCCGGGAAGCCGAAGGTCCTCGTCATGGGAGACATGCTCGAGCTGGGGGAATTTTCTCCCCGGGCTCACGAGGAGGTGGGAGAGGAGGCTGCCTCCCTTTCGCCTGAATTCGCCGTCGTGACGGGAGAGATGGCGGCATTTTTCGCTAAAGGCCTCCGTCGGGGAGGGGTCCCCGAGGAAAGTATCGTACAGGTCTCCACGGCTGAGGATGCGGCGCGTGCGGTTCTCGATAAGTCAGGGCCCGGTTCGGTTGTTTACGTGAAGGCGTCGAGGAGGGTGGGACTCGATAAGGTCTGCTCCGCTCTCAGGGAGAAGGCCTTCCAAGGGAGGAGCGGGGAATGATATATCACCTCCTCTATCCGCTGAAGGGCCTCATACCCTACTTCAACGTCTTCCGGTACATCACCTTCCGGACGATTTACGCGTCTATAACGGGTCTCCTCATCGCCTTCCTCTTCGGGAAGCCTCTCATCCGCTACCTGAAAATGAGGCAGGTGGGGCAGCCGATAAGGGAAGACGGACCGGAGACCCACTTTTCGAAGGAGGGGACTCCCACCATGGGGGGCGTCCTCATCATCCTGGGGACGGTCATTCCCACTCTCCTCTGGGCAAGGCTCGACAATCCCTTCGTCTGGATTGTCCTCTTCGCCACGATTTCCTTCGGTCTCATCGGGTTTGTCGACGACTACAGGAAAGTGATCCGGAACCACTCCGAGGGACTGAGGCCGAGAGTGAAGTTTTCCCTGCAGATTCTCTGCGCGCTCGTCGTGGGCGTGCTCATCTTCTTCTGGGCGGGGAAAGACTCCCGGATTATGGTTCCGTTCTTCAAGAAGGTGACGCCCGACATCGGCCTTCTCTACCTTCCTTTCGCCGTGCTCATCATCGTGGGGGCTTCCAATGCCGTCAACCTGACGGACGGGCTCGACGGTCTCGCCATAGGCCCTTCGATTATCTGTCTCGGCACCTACATGCTCTTCGCCTACGTGGCGGGTCACGTGAAGATAGCCAGGTATCTCCAGATTATTTACGTTCCCGGCGCGGGGGAACTCGCGGTCTTCTGCGGGGCGATGGCGGGCGCGGGGATGGGGTTCCTCTGGTACAACGCATACCCGGCGGAGATTTTCATGGGGGACACGGGGTCCCTCGCCATCGGGGCGGCCGTTGCGACGGTGGCCGTCATCGTAAAGCAGGAAATCCTCCTGGCCATCGTGGGAGGCATTTTCGTCGTCGAAGCGCTTTCGGTCATCATTCAGGTGACCTCGTATAAAACGACCCGGAAGAGGGTTTTCAGGATGGCGCCGATTCACCACCACTTCGAAAAAGCGCAGGTGCCGGAAGCGAAGATCGTGGTCCGCTTCTGGCTCATCGCCGTCATCCTCGCCCTCATCGGGATAAGCACTCTGAAGTTGAGGTGACGCCGTGATCGTCGTTGTTGGAGCGGGTTCGTCGGGTCTCGCAGTTGCGCGTCACGCTTCGTCGATGGGGGAAAAGGTTCTCCTCTACGACGAGGGAGACCTCTCTGTTGTCCGGAGGCGGGCCGGCGGAGAACTTCCCTCTGGGGTCGAACTCGTTCAGGGGCTTCCCGGCCTCGAGGTAATGGGGGAAGCGGAAACCGTCGTCGTCTCCCCCGGTGTCCCCCTCTCGAAACTCCCTGTTTCCCTCCTCGAGGAGAGGGGAACGGAGGTCATCGGGGAGGTGGAGTACGCCTGGCGTCACCTGAAGGGGTTTTTCATCGGCGTGACGGGGACCAACGGGAAGTCCACGGTGACGACCCTCGTGGGCGAGATGCTGAAGAGGGAAAAGGAGAGGGTTTTCGTGGGGGGTAACCTGAGCGAACCCCTCACGAAGGCGTGCGGAGGGGATTACGAAACCTTCGTCGTGGAGCTCTCCAGCTTCCAGCTCGAAGGGATCAGGACCTTCCGCCCCGACGTCTCGGTTCTCCTGAACGTGGGCGAGGACCACATGGACCGCTACTCTTCCTTTGAGGAGTACGCGGAGGCAAAGATGAGGATTTTCGAGAACCAGAGAGAGGAGGACGCGGCAGTCATCAACGCCGACGACCCGGAGGTGGTCAGGAGGACTTCGGACATCCGCCCGGGGAAGGTGATGTTTTCCCTCTCCGGCAGGGAAGGTGCGGCTGCGCGGTTTACGGGAAACGGGTTCGAAATCTCCTGTCGGGGAGAAACGCACTTCATTCCCTCCAGCGAGGTTGCCCTTTCCGGGCGGCATAACCTGGAGAACGCCATGGCCGCGTCTCTCGCTGCCCTGTGGTCCGGCGTTTCCGTCGAATCGGTGAGGGGAGTTCTCCGTGCCTTTAAGGGGCTCCCTCACAGGATGGAGTTCGTGGGGAGCGTCATGGGGGTGGACTTCTTCAACGACTCAAAGGGGACGAACGTTCACGCCGTCGTCCGGGCGCTCTCCGGAATCGACAGGCCCGTCGTCCTCATCGCTGGGGGGAAGGACAAGGGAATAGACTTCGGCTCTCTCAGGGAAGCCTGCAGGGGAAAAGTGAAGGCGGCGGTTCTTATCGGAGAAGCTGCGCAAAGATTGGAGGAGAGCCTCGGGGGCGTCGTGGAGACTCTTCGGGCTGGAGACATGGACGAGGCAGTCCGGGCCGCTTTCAGGCGGGCAGACCCGGGAGACGTGGTTCTCCTCTCTCCGGGGTGTTCCAGTTTTGACATGTTTTCCAGCTTCGAGGAGAGAGGGGAGATTTTCAGAGACTCTGTCAGGAGGCTGGCCCTTGCTCAACCGGCGGACTGAAACCCTGGGAATCGTTGTCTCTGTGGCCGCGCTCTGCGTGTTCGGTCTTCTCATGCTCTACTCGAGCAGTTACGTCCTTGCCGGGTCGAGCCGGGCATACAATTTCGACAGGGCATTCTTCGTGAAGAGGCAGTTCGTCGGAATCGTGATGGGATTTGCCTTCTTCCTCCTCATTCAGAGGCTTGACGATTCAACCATCAAAAAGGCCGTGCCGTGGGTGACGCTGGGGACCCTTGCGGCGCTTGCCCTCGTCTTCGTGCCCCACCTGGGGGTTTCCGTCAAGGGGGCGAAGAGGTGGCTCAGGCTCGCCGTCGTGAACGTGCAGCCGTCGGAATTCGCGCGATACGGCCTCATCGCCTACTTCGCGTACAAGGTGGACAGGAAGGGGGAGGATTTCGGAGCACAGCTCAAGGACTATCTTCCCGTGGCCGCCGTCTGGTTCGTCATGAGCGTGCTTCTCCTCCTCGAGCCCGACTACGGGATGGTCATTCTCGTGACGGGGATCTTCTTCTTCCTCGTTTTCGTCACGGGATTTCCGATGAAGATTCTCGCCCCTCTCACGCTTGCCGGGGCGGCCGCTCTCGGCGTGGCGGTCGTGTCGAGCCCGTACCGGATGAAGAGGATTTTCGCCTTCCTCAACCCTCTCGAACATGCGCGCGGGTCCGGGTATCAGGTCGTCCAGTCCCTCATCGCCTTTGCAAACGGCGGTGCTTTCGGGACGGGAATCGGCGCTGGGAAGCAGAAGCTCTTCTACCTCCCCGAGATTCACACCGACTACATCTTCTCCGTCATCGGCGAGGAGCTGGGGTTTTTCGGCGTTGCCGCCATCGCCACGATATTCATCCTGTTCCTTTACGCCTGCTACCGGGTATCGCTCAGGGCGCGGGACGGTTTCGGGAGAATCTTCGCGCTGGGAGTGGGTTTCTCCGTCTCGCTCTCCGCCTTCATGAACATGTGCGTCTGCCTGAAACTCCTCCCCCCGAAGGGGATGGTCCTCCCCTTCATCAGCTACGGGAGGAGTTCCGTCATTGCCCACCTGGCGGCGGTGGGGCTTGTGGTGAGAATTTCTCGAATGGGGAGAGAAACGGCAAAAGATGAAGATCCTTATCGCAGGTGGTGGCACAGGAGGTCACGTCTTCCCCGCACTGGCTATTGCTGAGGCGATACGTATGGTCATGCCGGAGAGCAGCATCGCTTTTGCGGGAAGGAGAGAAGGGATGGAGAGGGATGTGTTCACTTCTCACGGTTTCGAATACTTCTCCGTCCGGACGGGGCAGGTGAAGGGAAAGGGATTGCGCGCCCTCCTGTCAGGGCTGAACATTCTCCTGGGGGTCCTCGATTCACTCGCGGCCTTCAGGAAATTTCGGCCCGATGTGGTCCTCGGGGTTGGAGGATACGTGTCCGTGCCCGTCTGTCTCGCCTGCGTGCTCGCGAGAATCCCCTTCTTCCTCCACGAGCAGAACACGATTCCCGGCGGGGCCAACAGGATGATGGGGCGTTTCGCCGACAGAATTTTCCTCGGCTTCGAAAAGGCGGCGGAGTACTTCCCCGAGGGGAAAACCATCTACGTGGGGAATCCCCTCAGGTACTCGCTCGTGCACAGGGCGGTGTCTCAGGGGAAGAGGAACGGCGAATCCGACACGATTCTCGTCGTGGGCGGGTCTCAGGGGGCCGTGGCGCTCAACGATTTTGCCATCGAACTCGTGAGAATCATCAAGGAAAGGGGTCTCCCTTTCAGGGTTATCCATCAGACGGGGAGAAGGGATTACGAGAGGGTCCGGGTGAACTACGTCGGGTTCGAGGACGTGGTGACGATTTTCCCCTTCGACGACGAGATGGAGAAGTGGTACGACCGGGCGCACTTCTCGATTTCCCGTGCGGGAGCTCTGACGATTTCAGAGCTGATGACTTTCGGCATTCCGGGGATTCTCGTCCCTTATCCCTACGCTGCAGACGACCACCAGGAGGCAAACGCGCGGGAGGCGGAGAGGATGGGGTGCTACGCCGTCGTCAGGCAGGAAGAGCTCGACCCCGAAGAGGTGCTCGGTTTCTTCACCTCCCTCGCGGAGGACGCGGAGACTTACAGGCAGTGCCGGGTGAAGGCGAGGAAGAACGCGCGGCCTTTTGCCGCCGACGAGATTGCCTGGCAGTGCATCAACTACGTGACCGAGAGGAAAAGAGGTGTTCAGAAAGGACATTAAAATCCACTTCGTCGGCATCGGTGGAATAGGAATGAGCGGCATCGCCGAACTGCTCCTCAACCTGGGGTACCGCGTCACCGGGTCTGACCTGAAGCTGAGCGATATCACCGCCAGGCTGTCCCGAATGGGAGCCACGATTTACTCGGGGCACGATGCCTCTCACCTGGAAGAGGACGTTGACGTCCTCGTCTACTCCTCCGCCGTCCGCGAGGACAATCCCGAGGTTCAGGAGGCGTACAGGCGGAAGATACCCGTCATCCCGAGGGCGGAGATGCTGGCGGAACTGATGCGGATGAAGTACAGCGTCGCCGTGGCAGGGTCTCACGGAAAGACGACGACCACGTCGATGATTGCGTCCATACTCGCCGAGGCGGGGTGGGACCCGACGGTCGTGGTTGGAGGAAAACTCCGGGCCCTGGGGACGAACGCACGGCTCGGCGAAGGGGAGTTCCTCGTGGCTGAAGCGGACGAGTCGGACGGGTCGTTCCTCAAGCTCATCCCCACCATCGCAGTGGTGACGAACATTGACCCGGAGCACCTGGACCACTACGGCTCGGTGGAAAACCTGAAGGAAGCGTTCCTCCAGTTCATCGAGAAGCTTCCCTTTTACGGGTTCGCCGTGATGTGCCTCGACCATCCCAACGTTCAGGACCTGATTCCCCGGATTTCGAAGCGGGTCATCACCTACGGGACCTCCCGCCAGGCGGACTATTCCCTCGCGAAAGTGGAGAAAAAAGGGACGAGCCTCCGCTTCGTCCCCGTGAAAGGGGGAGAGGAACTCGAAGAGGTGGAACTCTCCATCCCGGGCGTCCACAACGCCCTGAACGCGCTGGCGTCTGTGGCGGTGGCTCTGGAGCTGGGAGTCCCCTTCGAGAGCGTGAGGGACGGTCTCAGGGCATTCTCCGGCGTTTCGCGCCGCTTCGAGGTAAAGGGGGAGCGGAGGGGGGTGACGGTCGTCGACGATTACGGGCACCATCCGGAAGAGATAAAGAAGACCATAGCCGCTGCGAGGGACGTCTTCGGCGAGAGGCGTATCGTCGTCGTCTTTCAGCCTCACCGCTACACGAGGACGAGGGACCTGTTTCGGGAGTTTACCATGGCCTTCAACGACGCTGACGTGCTCATCGTGACGGACATCTATCCGGCAGGAGAGGACCCCATCGAGGGGGTGACGGGGGAATCGCTCTTTCAGGCGATTCTCGAGCACGGGCACCGCGACGCTTCCTTCGCCCCGACGCTTGAAGAGGCAGTGGAAATTCTCGAGAAGAGGGCGGAGCAAGGAGACGTGGTGCTGACTCTCGGCGCCGGGAACGTTTACAGCGTCGGTGAAACTTTTCTGCAGAGGGAGGAGTGAGATGATGAGAGAACTGAAAATGATATTTCGCGGGGCAGAGGGGATACTGCTCCGTCAGTCACCGCCTTTCAGGAAGTTGACGACCATTGGCACGGGAGGGCCGGCCCGGGCGCTCGTCGTTCCCTTCACGCCCGGAGGTTTGAAAGAGGCGGTTCAACGCCTCTCCCGTGCGGGAGTCCCCTATTTTACTTTCGGGAAGGGGTCGAACATCCTCGTTCCCGACGAGGGGACTGAGAGCGTGGCCGTCTGGGTCGCAGAGGGCCTGACGGAAGTTTCCTTCAACGGGAAAGGGGTCACCGTCGAGGCGGGGACAACCCTTCCCCGGGCGGCCGTTCTGGCGGCGGCCTCGGGCCTCTCCGGCCTTGAGGAACTGGCGGGCATCCCCGGGACGGTGGGCGGAGCGCTCGTCATGAACGCCGGAGCATTTGGTCGGGAGATAGGGGAACTCGTCCGCTGGGTGGAACTTGTGACCCCCGAAGGCGAAACCGTTCGCTTCGAGAGAGGAGATCTCGTCTTCGAATACAGGCGCACCCTCTTCCCCGTGGAGGGGATCGTTTCCCGCGTCTGCGTGAACCTGACGAGGGGCGACAGGGACGCCATCTTCCGGAGGATGAGGGAACTGAACAGGGAGAGGAAACAGAAACAGCCCTGGGGCGAGAAGACGTTCGGTTCCGTTTTCAAAAATCCCCCCGGCGCGAGCGCGGGAAAGCTCCTGGAGAGCGCGGGGCTGAAGGGGGCCTCCGTGGGAGATGCCTGCGTATCGAAGAAGCACGCCAACTTTATCGTGAACAGAGGAAGGGCAAAGACGAGGGACGTGGTTGCCCTCATTGAGTTAATGAGGAAGAAGGTCAGGGAAGTTCACGGCGTCGACCTCGAACCGGAGGTGAGGCGTGTCGCGTGAGAGTTTGAGGGAGCGGTTTCGGGAGAAGAAAATAGGCGTTCTCTACGGGGGCGAGTCCTCGGAGAGGGAGGTTTCCCTGAAGACGGGGACGGCAATCCTGAACGCCCTGAAGAGGAGGGGATACGACGCCGTTCCCCTCGACATGCGGGGGGACTGGGGGAGAATCGTCGTCGAGTCGGGAATTGAGGTGGCGTACATCGCCCTGCACGGGAAGTGGGGTGAAGACGGAGCGCTCCAGGGAATGCTCGAGGTGATGAGGATTCCCTACACCGGGTCCGGCGTGGCGGCCTCGTCGCTCTCCATGAGCAAGGTCCTGGCGAAGAAGGTGCTCCAGTCGTGCGGCGTAAGGACGGCCGAATACGTCGTGCTCGAGAGGGGGAAGGGGGATTCCCTCGAGGAGGTCAGGAGGTTCGGTCTCCCTGCCGTGGTAAAACCCGACCGGGAGGGTTCTACCATCGGCGTCTCCATCGTCCGGGAGGAAGGGGAGATAGAAGGAGCGCTGAAAGAGGCCTTCCGCTTCGACGAGAGGGTCCTCGTGGAGAGGTACGTCCCCGGCAGGGAGATAACGGTGGGCATCGTCAACGGCCGGGTCCTGCCCGCCATCGAAATCGTCCCCGCGGGAGGTTTCTACGACTACACGGCGAAGTACACGAAGGGAATGACGGAGTACCTCTGCCCGGCGCCCCTTGACGCGGCCATTCTGGACGAGGCCTCGGAGGCAACGGTGCGCGCCGCTTCAGTCATCGGCCTTCGGGGAGGTGCCCGGCTCGATTTCCGGGTAGACGAGGAGGGAAAGACCTTCTTCCTGGAGATAAACACGATACCCGGAATGACGGAGACGAGCCTTCTGCCGAAGGCGGCGGCAGAGGCGGGGATGTCCTTCGACGACCTTGTGGAGGAGATTCTCTTTGACGCGGGGTTAGATAAATGACGGTCCTCGAGTACAAGAACTACCGGAAGAAATCGCTTTCGTCCGCCAGGAGGTCACTCCTCTTCTCCCGCAGGAAGAAGCGGAAGAACGAACCGAAGAGGACTTCAGGGGGGAAACTGAAGGCAGCGCTCGCCGCTCTCGTCCTCCTCATTCTGGGAGGAACGGCAGCGGGAGGGTACGTATTCCTCCACCGTTCTCCCCTCTTCTCCGTGAAGGACCTGGTCATTATCGACGATGGGGGAGTTCGGGGGCTTTCCTTCGACTCCCGCGCCGTGGCGAAGGGGAAGAACATCTTCTCCGTTTCCCCGGAGGAAATCGCCCGGAAAATCATGAAAAACCCATGGGTCAAAGCCGTGTCCGTCAGAAAGGTTTACCCCTCTCTCATCGAGGTTGCCGTGAAGAAGAGGGTGCCCGTGGGAATGCTCAACCTGGACGGGAAACTCTACTACGTTGACAGGTCGGGGCTCCCGTTTAAGAAGGTGACGAAGTACGACAAAAAGGTTTTTCCCATCTTCACGGGCTTTTCATCCCGCCTCCTCAAGAAGAGGAGCGGAATGGATGCGGTGAGGAAGGCAATCCACCTCTGCGAAATGGTCAGGACTTCGCGGGTGAGGGGCAGCGTTTCGGAGATACACTACAGCCCGCGGGAGGGCTACTCCCTCGTTCTCAAAGAGGGAGGGCTCCGGGTGAAACTGGGGAGAGACAACCTGAAGGATTCGATGAGGAGGCTCGACGAAAACTACTCCCGCGTCGTGGCCCTGGCGGGAAAGGCGGGATACGTGGACCTTCAGTATCCGGGAAGAATCATCGTCGGCGAGAAGAAGAAAATTTAGGAGGGACGCCCTTGCATCCTGATGGGGAAATTATCGTCGGAATCGACGTGGGGACAACGAAGGTCGCCACCGTCGTCGGCCTGAAGAGGTCCGGCGAGGTGGAGGTCATCGGCCTCGGCCTCTCCACATCGGAAGGGTTGAGGAAGGGGACCGTCGTCAACGTCGAGAAGACGGTTGAATCTATCCGGACCTCCGTCAGGGAAGCGGAGCAGTCGGCGGGCGTGAACATCAAGAGCGCCATCGTTTCCCTTTCGGGAGAGCACATCAAGAGCTTCGACAGCCACGCCGTCGAACAGGTGAAGAACCCGCAGGAGGTGGTGGAAGAGGACATCTACCGGGTCCTGGAGAAGGCGAAGTCGGTTGAACTCCCCCACGGGAGGGAGATTCTCCACGTCCTCACGCAGGAATTCATCGTCGACGAGAACGAAGGGATAAAAGACCCCCGGGGGATGACGGGATACCGGCTGGAGGCGAAGGTTCACATCATCACCAACGCCATCCAGAGCGCGGAAAACCTCATCCGGTGCGTCGAGAAGGGGGGAATTTCGGTTGAGGACACCGTCTTTTCGGGCCTGGCCTCTGCGGAAGCCGTCGTGACCCCCGAGGAGAAGGAG
>RFHC01000180.1 GCA_003696505.1 Deltaproteobacteria bacterium | reverse complement strand
GAGAGTTTTCGAGATTAACAGGAACTTCCGAAACGAGGGTATATCCACCCAGCACAATCCGGAATTCACGATGCTCGAGTTTTACCAGGCCTATGCGACGTTTGAGGATTTCATGGCCCTCACCGAGGAGATGATTTCCAGCCTTGTCCTTGCCGTAAGGGGGAGCATGAAAATTACCTACCAGGGGAGGGAAATAGATTTCACCCCTCCCTGGGAAAGGATGACAATGAGAGAGGCCGTATCCCGGTTTACCGGCGTGCCGCTGGAAAGGCTCGAGGAGAGGGACGTTCTCCTCCAGATTGCGGACGAAAGAGAAATCGATGTTGACCGGGAAGGGCCGACGGGGAAAATCCTGTCGGAGATATTTGAGGAGCTGTGTGAGGATAAGCTCACAGGGCCCGTCTTCATCTACGAGTACCCCGTGGAGATATCCCCCCTTTCCCGGAAAAACGACGACAACCCCGCTTACGTGGACAGGTTTGAGCTCATCATCTGCGGGAGGGAAATCGCCAACGCTTTTTCGGAACTCAACGACCCCGTCGACCAGAAGGAGAGGTTCATCCAGCAGTTAAAGGAGAGGGAACGGGGAGACGAGGAAGCCCACGCGATGGACGAGGACTTCGTCAGAGCCCTTGAATACGGGATGCCTCCTGCTGCCGGAGAGGGAATCGGAATAGACCGTCTCGTTATGATTCTCACTGATACTCCTTCCATCCGTGACGTCATCCTCTTTCCCCTCCTCAGGCCTGAAAGGGGGAGGTGAGGGTTGTCTTCACTGGAACTCTTCGTCAGCCTTAAATATCTCGGCGCGAAGAGGAGGCAGACCTTCATTTCCATCATAACGGTGATATCCATAGCGGGGGTCGCCATCGGAGTCCTGGCCCTCATCATCGTCCTCTCGGTGATGGGAGGTTTCGAGAAAGACCTGAGGGAGAGAATTCTCGGGACGACGGCGCACATAACCGTTCTTTCCCTGAAGGGGCATATCTCCGATTACGAGAAGATTCTCGAGAAAGTGAGGGAGACGGATGGGGTCCTTTCCGCCACGCCCTTCCTCTACACGCAGGTGCTCGTCACCGGCCCGGGAGGCTCATCCGGAGCTGTCATGAGAGGGATTGACGTGGAGACGGCGAAGGAATCGCTGAAGATTTCCCAGTTCGTTCGAGTGGGCTCGCTCGATTCTCTCGTGCAGGAGGGAAACGTCCCCGGCATCGTCCTGGGGAGAGAGCTTGCGGACAACATCGGCGCGGTGGTGGGAGACACAGTCGAGGTGCTGGTCCCGGGGGGAAAGATTTCCCCCTTCGGGCCTCTTCCCGAGGTCCGCTCCTTTCGTGTTGTGGGCCTTTTCGAATCGGGAATGTTTGATTTCGACTCCGGGTTTGCCTTCGTGTCTCTTCCGGAGGCCCAGAAGGCACTCCTCCTCGGGAAGAGAGTGAGCGGAATCGAGGTGAAGGTGGAGGACATATACGATGCGGGGAAGATAGCCTCGAGCATCCAGTCGAAGCTCGGGTTTCCCTTCATCGCCCGCGACTGGATGAGGATGAACAGGAACCTCTTCTCAGCGCTCAAGCTGGAAAAGGTTGTCATGTTTATCATCCTCGTCCTCATCGTTTTCGTTGCAGCATTCAACATCGTTTCCACCCTCATAATGGTGGTCATGGAAAAGACGAAAGACATCGCCATCCTCATGTCGATGGGGGTCAGGAGAAAAAGCATCAGAAAGATTTTCGCCCTGGAGGGACTCATCATCGGGGTCGTCGGGACGGCAATCGGTCAGGTGCTCGGGTACATCTCCTGCTTTCTCCTGAAGAAATATCAATTCATCAAACTCCCGTCAGACGTCTACTACATTTCCACCCTCCCCGTGGAAATGAACCCACTCACCTTTCTCGTGACGGGTGTGGCGGCAGTTGCCATCTGCTACCTCGCCACGGTTTACCCGGCGAACCAGGCTGCGAAGATTGACCCGGCAGAGGCGCTCAGGTATGAATAATCAGGTTCTCCTCACTGTCTCAGGCTTGTGGAAGACCTTTGAAAAAGGAGGCGTCCGGATAGACGTCCTGAAGGGGATTGACCTGACTGTCAGCAAAGGGGAAAGGGTAGGAATCGTGGGGGTTTCCGGGGCCGGGAAGACGACCCTCCTTCAGATAATCGGGGGGCTGGACCGCCCGACGAGGGGTAAGGTGATATTTCAGGGCAAGGACGTCTTTTCTCTGAAGGAGGATGAACTTGCCGACTTCCGCCGGGACCACGTGGGTTTCGTCTATCAGTCTTACAACCTTCTCCCGGAGTTCAACGCTTTAGAGAACGTTATGATTCCCTTTATCATCAACGGTGTTTCCCGCGAAGAAGCGGCGGAAAGGGCGAAAGAGCTTCTCAGGCTTGTGGGGCTGGAGGAGAGAACTCTCCACCGCACGGGGGAGCTTTCGGGGGGGGAGCAGCAGAGGGTTGCAATCGCGCGGGCAGTGGCTCTCCGTCCGTCTCTTATCCTGGCCGACGAGCCAACGGGCAACCTGGACAGGGAGACGGGGAAGAAAGTCCTGACCCTCCTCCTGGATCTGGTTAAACGAGACGGATGCTCCCTCATTCTGGTCACACACGACGAGAGGATAGTGAAGGACTTCGACAGGGTGGTGAGAATCGACGACGGGAGAATCGTGGAAGAATGAGATGGCTACGGGGGAAAGGGAGGGGGCTTGCCGTCCCGGTGCTCTGCCTCTGTTTTTTCCTCTTGTTTTCTCTCGCCGAAGGCTCTCCTCTTCTCGTTCACTCGGTCACTTTTTCCGGTAACAGGAGGGTGAGCAGCGAGAGGCTTCGGAAACTCGTCTGGACCCGGAAGGGAGTGGAGTTTTCTCTCGAGAAGGTGAGAGAGGATGTCAAGAAACTCTTCTCCACCGGATATTTCAGAGACGTGAAGGTAGACGTCCAGTATTCTGAAGAAGGGGTTGACGTGACGTTTCTCCTGGAGGAGAAACCCGTCGTGCTCAGGGTTGTCGTAACGGGAAACGATGAGGTGAAGACGGAGGAGATAGAGAAAGTCTTGACGATAAAAGAGAACGACTACTTCTCTTCGGAGAAAGTGAAGGAGAGCGAGGAGAAGTTGAGGGAACTCTATGAGAATAACGGGTTTTTCGACGTGAAGATAAGAACGAAGGTCATTGAGAGGGAGGGGAACAGGAGGGAGGTTCGCTTTTCCATCACCGAAGGGGAGAAGAGGAAGATAGAGAAAATCGTTTTCAGGGGGAATAACTATTTCACAGACGACGAGCTGAAGGACAGGATACAGACGAGCGAGAAGGGCTTTTTTTCGTTCATTACCGGCTCGGGGACTTTCAAGAAAGACGTCTTCGAAAATGACCTGAAAATTCTGGAGGTTCTCTACCTGGACAACGGATTTCTCGACGTGAAGGTGGAGGGCCCGTTTTTCAGGAAAACCGAAGAGGGTCTGATCCTCGAGGTTAAGGTCCACGAGGGAATCCAGTACCGGGTGGGAGACATCTCCCTCCAGGGAGACGGTGCCGGGGAGGCGGAAAAACTGAGGGAAAAGTTCTCTCTCAAAAAGTACATGGTTTTCAGCCGGGAAAAGATGGTGAGGGATATCCTCATGATGACGCGGAAGCTCCAGGATGAGGGTTTCGCCGACGCAACCGTCATCCCCCGTTATCAGAGGAGGAGAGGTGAGCCGGTTGCAGACATTACCTATATCGTTGAGAAAGGGAAGAAGTATCGTTTCGGGCTGGTCAACGTCCACGGAAACACGAAGACGCTGGACAAGGTAATCCGGCGCAATCTGGAGGTGGAGGAAGGGGCACTCTACACTGCCACGGGACTTGAAGAGTCGAGGAAAAACCTTCTCAGGCTCGGATACTTCAAGGATGTCAAGGTGACCACGTCGAAGGGGAAGGAGGAGGACGAACTGGACGTGAACGTCGAGGTGGAGGAGGCGCCGACGGGAAGCATAAGCGGTGGCTTCGGGTTCAGCTCAGTGGACAAGTTTTTCGGGGTCGTCAACCTGTCGGAGAACAACCTCTTCGGGAGGGGCTGGAAGCTGAATCTGAACTCCCAGTTCGGGTCGAGGAGGGTGATATTTGACCTCGGTTTTACAGACCCCGCCTTTCTGGATTCAGACTTTACCCTGAGGCTCAATGCCTACAACACGGACGTGGAATATGACGAGTTTACGAGAAAGGCAAAGGGGGGAAGAGTCGGTTTCAGTTATCCTCTCTCCAAATATGTCAGCACGGGCCTTTCCCTGAGAATCGACCAGGTAAAAATCCAGGACGTCCAGACAGACGTGGAGAATTCCGTCCTCCTCGAGGAGGCGCTGAAGGGGGCTCAGATAACGCACAGCATCACGTGGGACATTACCAGGGACACGAGGAACAGTTTCATCAACCCGACGGAGGGGAGCCGCCAGAGTTTCAGCGTCGAATATGCGGGTGGTATCCTCGGAGGGGAGTCGGACTTCGTGAAGTACTTTATCGAAGACAGAACGTACGTCCCCGTCCTCGGGTCGAGCACTTACGGTTTCCGTTTCCTCTGGGGGCACACGGTGAGCACCGTGGGAGGGCGGGTCCCTCTCTTTGAGCGATTCTTTCTCGGCGGTCCCTACACGATAAGGGGATTCGAGGCGCGCTCCATAACGCCGGTGGACAGGAACACAGGCGAGGAAATCGGAGGGAACAAAGAACTCGTGGTGAACAATGAACTCATTATCCCCCTCTACGAGGAGATAGGCCTCAAGTGGGTGTTTTTCTTCGACGCGGGAAACACCTGGCGTCAGGGGGACTACCCGCGTAACCTGGGAGACCTCAGGTACGGAGCGGGCTTCGGGATCAGGTGGTACTCCCCCATGGGACCGCTCCGTTTCGAGTGGGGGTTCAATCTGGACCCGAAGGAGGGGGAACCGAAGAGGGTGGTGGAATTCACCATAGGGACATCATTCTGAAAGGAGGTTCTATCATGAGAAAGTGGGTCGTGCTGTCAGCGCTCATTGCCATCGTCGTTTTTGTCGTGACCTCTGTTCGCGCGGAAGAACTGAGAATTGCCGTTATCGACGTCAACAGGGTCCTCAACGAATGCGCTGAGGGGAAAGCGGCGAAGGAGAAGATGAAAGACCGGTACAAAGAGCTTCAGTCAAAGCTTGAAAAAGAACAGGATAAACTCAAGAAATTCAAAGAAGAAATTGACAAGAACAAAATCGTGCTGGGTGAGGAAAAAGTCAAAGAGAAGGAGGCAGAATTCCGGAAGAAGATGGAAGAATTTCGGAAGCTCGTCGCCGAATCGGAGAAGGAAATGAGGGACCGGGAGTCGACTTACACGAAGGAGATTCTCAAGAAGATTCGGAAGAAAGTGGACGCTTATGTGAAAGAGAACGGAATAGACCTGGTCCTGGACGTCTCAGGAGGGGTCGTTTACGCGAAGGACTCCCTCGACATTTCGGATAAGATAAAGGAAATCCTCGACCGGGAGTACAGGGAGAATGCAAATAAGGGTAAGTGACCTGGCGAAAGAGCTGGGGTGTTCTTACGTCGGTGAGGGGAGCCTTCTCATCAAGGGGGCGGCACCCATTGAGAAGGCGGGGCCTGGTGACCTGACCTTCCTCTCCAACGTGAAGTACAAGAAGTTCGTCCAGTCCACCCGGGCGAGTGCTATCGTGGCTCCCCCCGGCATTGAGAGGGAGGGACTCACAGTCATCATCTCTGATGACCCTTACTACACGTTTGCCCGGGCACTCTGGATTCTCTACCCGAGGGAAAAGCTCGACCCGTTCATCTCTCCCCTCGCCTCCGTCAGCGATGACGCGTCCGTCTCCGACGAGGCCGTTGTCATGGATTTCGTCAGGATTGGAGAGGGAGCGGTGGTGGAGCGGGGAGCCGTTCTCTATCCGGGGGTCTACATCGGAAAGGGTGTGACGGTAGGAGAGGATTCTATTCTGTATCCCAACGTGGTTGTCTACGATGGCTGCCGGATCGGGAAAAGGGTTATCATTCACAGCGGGGCGGTCATCGGTTCCGACGGGTTCGGTTTCGCTCCTCACGGAGGAAAATTTTTCAAGATTCCCCAGGTGGGGACGGTCGTCATCGAAGATGACGTGGAGATTGGGGCCGGCACCACCATTGACAGGGCAGCGCTGGGGGAGACGCGGATTGGCGAAGGGACGAAGATAGACAACCTGGTTCAGGTTGCCCACAACGTTGAAATCGGAAAGCACACGGTCATCGCCTCTCAGACGGGAATTTCCGGCTCCGTCAAAGTGGGCGACCACGTCATGATGGGAGGACAGGTGGGCGTGGCGGGGCATCTCACGATAGACTCGGGAATAATGATAGGAGCGAAATCGGGGGTCCCATCGTCTCTCTCGGCAGAGAAGAGCCGGGTCTGGTCCGGCATACCTGCGATTCCGCACAGGCGCTGGCTTCGCCTCGCAAAAGTGATGGAAGAGATTCCCGACCTTTTGAAAAGGGTGAGGGAGCTCGAGAGAGTCGTGGGTGAACTGAAAAAAGAAAGGGGGAGTAGAGAAGATGGTGAAGATTGAGGAAATAATGAGGGTCCTTCCCCACAGATATCCCTTTCTCCTCATCGACAGGGTCCTCGAAATCGAGAAGGGAAAGCGCGTGGTGGGATTGAAAAATGTCACCATGAACGAGCACTTTTTCCTCGGACACTTCCCGGGAAGACCGGTCATGCCCGGTGTGCTTATAATCGAGGCGATGGCACAGACGGGGGCGGTCCTTGCGCTGGCAGAAGAAGACGGCCTGGAAGATAAACTCCTCCTTTTTGCCGGAATAGACAACTGCAAGTTTAAGAGGCCCGTCGTCCCGGGAGACCAGCTCATCATGGAGTTGACCCTCATCAGCCACAAGAGAAGGGTCTGGAAGATGAAGGGCGAAGCGTTCGTCGACGGAGAACTTGCAGCCACGGCGGAACTGGTTGCGGCAGTCGTGAGCAGGAGCGGAGAATGAGCGAAGTGCACCCAACGGCAATTGTTGACCCGACGGCGTTCCTTGACAAGGGAGTGACGGTAGGCCCCTACGCCATCGTCGGGAGGAACGCGAAAATCGGCAGGGGAACGAGCATAGGCGCTTTTGCAGTCATAGGACCGAACACGACGATGGGCGAGTCGAACAGGGTCTATCCCCACGCGGTGGTGGGGGAGGACCCTCAGGACCTGAAATACGGGGGTGAGGAGACGGAACTCCTCGTTGGGGACAGGAACATCTTTCGCGAGTTCGTGACCGTCCACAGAGGGACGGGAGAAGGAGGGGGGAAGACCGTCATCGGAAGCGGCAACCTCTTCATGGCCTACTGCCACGTTGCCCACGATTGCATCATCGGGAATGGCGTCGTCATGGCCAACGCCGCAACTCTGGCAGGACACGTGGAGGTTCACGACCACGCCGTTATCGGGGGACTCGTGGGGGTTCACCAGTTTGTGCGAATCGGCGCACACGCCATGGTGGGTGCCCTCTCAGCGGTGGCAAAGGACATTCCTCCTTTCGTGACGGCCGTCGTGACGAGGGAAGGGAAGCGTGCCCTGTTCGGGTTGAATCTCATAGGGCTGAGAAGGAGGGGGTTCTCTAAAGAAACAATAGATGTTCTGAAAAAAGCCTATCGCCTCCTCCAGGACACCTCTATCACCGTTCCGGAACTGGTAAGGAAGCTCAAGAATGAGCTGGAGAGTCTCCCGGAAGTTGAGTACATGGCGCGATTCCTCGAGACCTCCAGGAGAGGGGTGGAGCGGACGTGATACGGGCGGGCGTTATCGGCGTGGGGAAGCTGGGGCGTTACCACGCTCAGAAATACGCCGCGATTGATGGAGTTGAGCTGGCGGGTGTGTACGACCTGGACAGGGAAAGGGCCGACCAGGTTGCGCGGGAATTCGGAACTCGCTCCTACCCGTCCCTGGGAAGGCTTCTCAGGGATGTCGACCTGGTTTCCATCGCCGTCCCCACGGTTGACCACTACGAAGTGGCGAAAAGGTGTCTCAGGGCGGGGAAACACGTGCTCATTGAGAAACCTCTCACGGAGACGGTGACCCAGGCGCGGAAACTCATCAATCTCGCAAGGGAAAAAGGGCTCGTTCTCCAGGTAGGTCACGTTGAAAGGTTCAACCCGGCCCTTAAGCGAGTTGCCACATACGTGAGGAATCCGGGTTTCATCGAAGCGGAGAGGATATCCCCGTTCCCCGAGCGGGGAACGGATGTGGATGTGATTCTCGACCTGATGATTCACGACCTGGACCTGATTCTCCACTTCGTCAAAAGCCCCGTGAAAAGGGTCCACGCGGTGGGCGTGCCCGTGCTCTCTGAGAAAGTCGACATTGCCAACGCGAGGATTCTCTTCGAGTCAGGATGCGTGGCAAACGTCACTGCTTCGAGGGCCTCAATGAAGGTGAGCAGAAAAATTCGGATTTTCCAGGAAGACGGATACTTCTCCATCGATTTCGTGGAGAAGAACATCAAGGTCGTGAGAATGAGCATCGACCCCACCTCGGGGAAGAAGTCTCTCTCGGGAGAACTGCTCAAGACGGAAGAGGGAGACCCCCTCCTCGATGAGATAAAAAGCTTCATCGAATCCGTTCGTTCGGGAAAGGAACCCGAAGTGACCGGTCTTGACGGCCTCAGGGCTCTCGAAGTGGCCTTCCAGGTAAGGAAGAAAATCTGACAGAGGTATTGAAGTGGAAAGCCGGGAAAGGACCATCCTCATCGTGGCGGGAGAAGCGTCGGGTGATACCTACGGGGCGGCCCTGACCGAGAAGATACTTTCAATGGCTCCCCGCTCAAGGGTCGTGGCTGTGGGAGGTGAGAGGATGGAGAGGGCAGGGGCTGAGCTCATCGAGCATTACTCTTCCGTTTCCGTCGTAGGTTTGACGGAGGTCGTTTCTCACCTCCCTCAGGTTTTCTCTCTCCTGGGGAGGATAAAGAACCTCCTCAGGTCGGGAGAGGTCGATGCTGTCACCCTGATCGATTTTCCCGACTTTAACTTCATCGTCGGGTCCCACGCTTCCCGCCTCGGAATACCGGTGCTTTACTATATCCCTCCTCAAATGTGGGCGTGGAGAGAGGGGAGGGCGAGGAAGTTGAAGCGCATTGCCCGGGAGGTGGTCGTCCCCTTTCCCTTTGAGGTCGATTTTTACCGGGAAAGAGGTGTCGAGGCGCGGTACTTCGGACATCCTCTCATGGAGGTTATCGACTACTCCCGTTGGGAGGGAAAAAAGGGGCAAGCTGCAGGCAGTGAGACGGTAGTGGGGCTTCTGCCGGGAAGCAGGTCTTCCGAAGTGGAAAGACATCTCCCCCTCCTCCTCGATGCTGCGACGGAACTTGAGAAAAAAGGAGAATTTCGCTTTGTCATCCCCGTTCCTTCGGAGAAGCTTCTGCCTCTGGTCCGGGAGATGGCGGGGAGCAGAGAAAACCTGGAGGTAGTTCTCAAGGGAGAACCGGGTGAGTTTCCCCCGATGGACGTTGCCGTTGCCGCTTCGGGGACTGCGACGCTGGAGCTTGCCCTCCTCGGAATACCGACGGTCGTTATTTACACGGTATCAACCCTCACCTATATTATTGGGAAAATGCTCGTGAGGTTGAGAAACATCGCCCTTCCCAACATCATCCTGGGCGAGGAAATCTTCCCCGAGCTGATACAGAGGGCCGCTACCCCGGAAACAATCTGTTGCCGCGTTGCGGAATTCGTCGAGGATGAGGAGAAAAAGGAAAGGGTGAGGAAGGGAAGCCGAAGGCTCAGGGACCTTCTCTCAGGAGAGGGCCCCTCAGAGGGGACGGCAAGACTCCTTCTGGAGATGTTCGTGTGAAGCTGAGAGAGAACATAAACCTGATGAAGCGAATTGTCGCCTACGTGAAGCCTTACATCGGGCGTCTCATCCTTGCGATGGTCTGCATGGTTGTTGTATCGGCATTCTCCGGCGTCATCGCATTTCTCGTTAAGCCCGTCCTCGACGATATTTTCATCAATAAGGATGCAACGAAGCTCTATCTCATCCCGGGCCTCGTCGTTGGGATATACCTGGTCAAGGGGTTCTTCGATTTTTCGCAGGCGTACCTGATGGCGTGGGTCGAACAGAGGGTTATCAGAGACATAAGGGACGTTCTCTACGAGCATTTGCAGTCTCTCTCCCTTTCCTATTTCATGCGTCACCCGACGGGGTCTCTCATATCGAGGATTACCAGCGACGTGGGCCTCATGCAGAGCGCTGCTTCCAACGCTCTGACAGGGCTCATCAAGGATTTCTTCACGGTGATATTCCTCGTCTTCGTCATCTTTTACCGTGACTTCAAACTCGCCATCGTGGCTATGGTTCTCCTTCCGGCGGCCTTTTTCCCCATCATCAAGTTCAGCAGGAAGATGAGGGTCACGTCAGGGAAATCCCAGCAGACCCTCGGGAATCTGACGAGTATCCTCCAGGAAACGATTTCCGGCGTTAAGGTCATCAAGGCATTCGGGACGGAGAAGTACGAAGTCAGGCGATTCAAAGAGGAAAACGCCCGCCTCTTCGGGCTCACGATGAAGCTCGTCAAGGTCCAGGCCCTCTCGGCGCCCCTGAGCGAGGTGCTGGCCGGTTTCGGAGCGGCGGCCGTCATTCTCTACGGAGGATTAAGCGTCATAAAAGGGACGAGCACGCCGGGTAACTTTTTCTCATTCATCACGGCCCTCTTCATGCTCTACGAGCCGGTGAAGAGGCTGAGTCGTGTGAACAACATCATCCAGCAGGGGATGGCAGGGGCGATGAGGGTTTTTGAAGTCCTCGACGCTCTCCCGGAAGTGAGGGATAAAGAGGGCGCGATTGAACTTCCTCCCTTCAGCAGGGAAATAGAGTTCAGGGATGTCTACTTCAAATACGAGACGTCGGAAGATTACATTCTCAAAGGGGTCAACCTGAGGGTGAAGAAGGGAGAAACCGTGGCTATCGTCGGGTCTTCCGGCGCGGGGAAATCGACACTGGTTGACCTTATCCCGCGATTTTACGATGTCACGGACGGCGCGATATACATCGACGGGTACGACATTCGAGACGTGACCGTTGATTCACTGAGGAAGCAGATATCAATCGTCAGCCAGCACACCATACTCTTCAACGAGTCGGTCAGGTACAACATCGCCTACGGGACTCCCGATGCCACCTTTGAAAGAATCGTCGAGGCGGCGAAGGCGGCAAACGCTCACGACTTCATCGAGAAGCTTCCCCAGGGTTACGACACGAGCGTGGGGGAGATGGGAATGCGGCTTTCCGGAGGGGAGAGGCAGAGAATAGCCATCGCACGGGCACTTCTCAGGGACAGCCCGATTCTCATCCTCGATGAGGCGACGTCCGCGCTGGACAGCGAATCCGAAGCCGTCGTCCAGGAGGCGCTGGAAAGGCTCATGAAGGGAAGGACCGTTTTCGTCATTGCGCACCGTCTGTCGACTGTCAGAAATGCGGACATCATCGTCGTGATTGAGGAAGGGGAAATCGTGGAAAGCGGGACACACGAAGAGCTCCTTTCCCGTCCATCTCGTTACAGGTATTTTTACGAGAAACAGTTCAGGAAAGCAGACACTGCGACAGGCACGTCCTGAAGAGAATCCCGACTTGTCGAGGAGAGGATGTTTTACGTCTACAATACCCTTCTGATATTCATCGGCATCCCCCTGTTTCTCCTCTATCTCCCCTTTTTCCTCGCCAGCAAAAGGCACAGGAGAAACTTTTTCGCCCGATGCCGCCCTCCCTCCGTTTCCCCTCCGGAGGAGGGGGAGGTGAGGGTCTGGGTCCACGCCGTGAGTGTGGGAGAAACGCTGGCCGCTCTTCCTCTCGTGAGGAAGTTGAGGGAAGCCAGACCGGACGTGAAAATATACTTTTCCACTATAACGGTCACGGGGATGGAGGTTGCGAGGAAGAGGCTCAAAGGCCTCGTGGAGAATGTTTTCTACCTTCCCTTCGATTTTTACCCCCTCATGAGCGAAACTGCCCGACGGGTGTCCCCGGAAAAGCTCATCATCATGGAAACCGAAATCTGGCCCAATCTCATCTGGGCGTGCCGGCGGAGAGGAGTTCGCCTTTTTCTCGTTAACGGCCGGTTTTCTGACAGGTCTTTCCCGAGATACAGAAAGGTAAGACCGTTCATGCGCTCCCTTTTCCGCGAATTCGACGCCCTCCTCATGCAGTCCCGGGAGGATGCCGGGAAAATCGCGCGTCTGGGAGCTCCTCTGGAGAAAGTGAGTGTGCCAGGCAACGTGAAGTTCGACATGACCCCTCCGACGTCGAAAAATCCCGAACTCGTCGAAGCTGTGAGGGAGATTTCCCGGGAGAGAAAAGTTCTCCTCGGGGCCTCCACCCACGAGGGGGAAGAAGAGGCCCTGGCTCGGTTGTGCACAGACAGGGATGACATCTTCCTGGTCATTGCGCCGCGACATCCCGAGCGGTTCGATAGGGCAGAAGAGGTGGTAAGGTCAAAGGGCTTTAAAACTCTCCGCAGGACCAGATTGAGCGGAAATACGGTGACGAACGGGGTAGACTGTCTCATCCTCGATACCCTTGGAG